>DAOWHK010000204.1 GCA_030641465.1 Parachlamydiales bacterium
GTCTAAGTGGAATGACCTTAGAGGGGATTAATAAACAACTAAACCATATCAAAACGCTTCCGGAAACTTCTTCAAATTTGCGCATTATGCAGCGTCTTTTGCAAAAAAAGATGATTGCTTTAAACGATCTTGACTATGAAATTAATCCTAAGCGAGAGTTTGTAGAATATCTCCATTTTATCTACGCAATATTAGATGATACTGATCTTCTTACAAAAGTCACAAGAATGGATCTTTCGACCATTGCATCTCTTCTTAACCGTATGAAAACCCTATCTACTGGAAAAGAGCAAGAGATTGTGTATTTTGATGACTTGGCAAGTAGCAATACTTTTGATAGAACGGCCGCAAAGCAACTACTGCAAAACGAAGATTTCTACTCCCTTTACGATAAAATTTATCGCTCCAAAGAAGAAGCTCTAGATGCAAATCTGACCTCCTGTGGCAAAGGATCTTCAAATGCCATTTTTATCGATACTAAAACGCTCAATCAAATAAGTAGAGTGAGTCAGACGAAGCTATTTACAAAAAACCATAAGACCTTTGATAAATATGCAGAGAAGATTAGAAGCAAGTGGCAACAGGGCGCGTTTGAATATTTCGAGGATCATAAGCAGGTAGATCTTTACATTCACATGATATCAACCATCGCAAGTGCCGAGGAGCTTTATCAAGGAAAAGAGCTCGATTGTCCTCATAAAGATGAGCTTTGGTTTTGGATTCCAAGCACTGAGGCTGCAATAGCACATCTAAAACTCTTTCTTAACTCCTTCCGTCAATTTAAAAGACTTGAAGGGGAAAAAATGGATATAGAATTTCTCGGAGAAAAAGCAGAAGAGCTTTCCTTAATTTTTAAAGAAAGCTTTTTGGACCTTCCTCATAAGATTGCTCAGGATGATACAGGGCCGCGTCTTGCGATCCTCCGTTATAAAGCGGGACTGCTCAATTCTAGAAAGGCGATGATTGCGCCGCACTTACCCACCCTCGACCGCTAATTTCTTAGATAAGAATCACCTTTTGGAGGGTTTTGGTTGATCTTTCGCTTGCCGTACAACTGTACTGCCTGCGCGAAAGATCAACCAAAATCCTCCAAAATTTGATCCTCTTCCTAGGTTGTCTCATGGCGAAATGGGCGAAGCAGGGCTTCACCCATTTCATCCATGATCCATACCCAGGAAGTTTTAGAGGCTTTGGTGATTGATTAGGTATTTTCGGAGAGGCTAATACGCAATTTATTTATTGCAAAATTAATAAATCGTCGTTTTTCTTCTTGCTGCTCTTCTCTTTGGAATTCTGCATTAGCTATTGAGTGAACAATGGATCCATATTCTAGAAGATGTGTATGTAGATTTTCATATCCACTTGGAATTGAACGAGCAGGGAGTCCTTCGCAAAGAGGTCTTCTAGATAAATCAGATAGACTTTCTTGCTGATCTCTTATACTTAGAAAGGAGCAGCCTAGCGTCTGTATTTTTGAGATTGTGTCTTGTAAGTATACGTTAGATCGGTAGTTGTAAAAGGTATGGGCGAGACTAATTGGAGGTAGGAAGAACATTGCATATAAAGTAAGTGAGTACTTCACGGCATTTAAGAAGACCGTAATTATTGTTTTAAAAATAATTGTTGCGTATTGTCTGACTTTTTCGATGCCTTCTACTTGTTCATTCCAAGTTTGGGCAATATTTAGATGATCTATAGTTAGGTAAATATTTGAAAAATAATCAACTGTTATAGGAGGAAATAATAAACTTTCAAATCTTTCGCTTTCAGTAATCGCAAGGCTCATAGAATACCTCATAAGAATGTTAAGAAATCACAAAAGCATAAGGTATGTGTAAGAAAAAAGCAAATCTACTTAGAAAGTAGATTTGCTAGATATTAGAAAATTACTCAGCAGCTTCTTCTTCAACTTCTTTTTCAACTTCTTCTTCAACTTTATCTGCAGCAGATGTTCCGCCTTCTTCAAGTATTTCTAAGTTGACACGGATTCCATTGCGACTTGCAACGGACATGAGAAGTGTGCGAATGGCATTGATAGTTTTACCCTTTTTTCCGATGATTTTTCCAATATCAGATTTTTCAACACTCAGCTCGATTATAAGAGTGTGGGTTCCACCAATTTCATTGATTTTTACGCTGTCTGGATTGTCGACGAGATTTTTTACGATATATTCTACAAATTCTTTCATAGTTCGATCCTTCTGTTGCAATTTTGAGATAGATAACTGTTTTACCAGGAATCTCACATTTCCAAGTTATGTAGACATTATTATATAATATTTAGGTTTATTGGGCTAGAGGGTTAATGCTAGATTGGATGTAAATTGTTTGTGGCCAGCTATTTATATTCGATGTGATTGATCCATTTTTGGATGTCTTTTGGGATTTCTGCACTCAAATTCATCCGTTTTTTGGAAAGAGGATGGGTAAAAGAAATTTGATGGGCATGTAAAAGTTGGCGTTTGATGCCATATTTTTCTTTCATTTTCTCATTACCATAAACCGAATCTCCTAGTACTGCAGCGTTGCAGGATTTAAGATGTACTCGAAGTTGGTGTGTGCGCCCGGTTTTTGGACTAAGGGAAACATAACTTAGGTGCTCTCGATTCGCAAGTGTTTCAATTTCTGTGATCGCTTCTTTTCCCCCAACATCTAAAAGAGTCATTTCCTTTCGGTTTTTTGGGTGGCGACCAATAGGTGCGCTAAGTATTCCATTTTTTGGATTGCCAAGAGTAATTGCGATATAGGTTTTTTCGATGGATCTATCGCTAAACTGCTCGATCAAGTCCCTATGAGATTCAATTGTTTTTGCTACAAGTATAATTCCCGAAGTGTCTTTATCTAGGCGGTGTACTATTCCAGGTCTTATACTTTCATCCCAGAGTTTAAGAGACTTAACATAATAAAGCAGTGCATTTACAAGCGTTCCAGTACGATTTCCAGACGCTGGATGCACAACCATGCCGGCTGGTTTATTTATCGCAAGAATTGCTTCATCTTCATAGAGTATGTCAAGTGCAATATCTTCTGGCTCTATGGGCGTTTCAGGAGAGTGAAGGTAGAAAATTTGAATTTCATCGCCAGCTGTTGGTCTTTCTCTTTTTTTGACAAACAAACCGTTAATTGTAATAGATTTTTCTTGAATAAGGTATTGGAAATAGGTTCTAGAATGATGAGGAAAATGACAGGTAAGCAGCTTATCTAGTCGCTCTCCTTCATCCTCTTTTTTAACAATGTATGTATCCATAGAAAACAGAGTAGCATAACATTGGCTTATTAGGAATCTTGTTTTCCTGATGAAATATCGCCGAGCTTTCTAAGGGCTTTTCTTGCCTGCACCGCTTCTCTTTTCATTTGAGCTTCGATATATTTTTCCCTCTGTGCCATAAATTTTTTGAATTTCTTGATCGTCATCGCTTGATTTGCAAAAGCTTTATTAAAATTTTTCATCCAAGCAGCTTGGCTAGGGGATAATTTACCAGAAGATCCATCTGATGGAGGTGGGAATCCAGAATGTGGGGCTAGATCACCCATTGGTTTCTGTTTTGCCCCGAAATGATCACTTTGGGGAAGCTTTGGAGCCTCAGCTGGATTAACGCTTGGAATTTCACCATTTGACATAATGCTACCTATTATTATCTTTTCTAAATAAGTAGCACGTATTCATTTTTATAATCAAATTATTGTTCATTAATTTCTTTATTACGTTTAGTGTTTCTTTCGTGAATGCTACTATCTTGTTTCATTTGCTCTTTAACACCTTCTAAACCAAGCTTTGCAAGTGTTGCCATTTTGCAGGGCAAAGCTGTCATATCTTCGTGAGATACCGGTACGGTTTTAGGAACCCCTACAGGATCTTTAGTGTTATGGGCGGGGTCTATATGACCTGATCCACCTGGAACAGGATTAGTTGGAAAGATTATATCCATAAAATTACTCCTTGTTACTTGAGAGAAATATCTCTCCTTATATATGATTGTATCAGTAATTGCTTTTAGTTTCAAGGTTTATTAAAGTGAATTAACAGTCAAAACGCTGATAGTTAAGGGCTTAAAGTGAAAATTAAAATTCAAAAGAATATTGATAATCCGGATTTCGTGTATATCCTCGTTGATGAGCAAGCGTGGAAAGAGGTGCATAGGAAGCTGTTTATTAAAAATTTAAGTGAAGTTTTGTCTTGTAAAACAAAGGAGGCGCTAGAAGAGACTTATGAAAGAATAGAAAAGAAACGGAGTTTGAACTATGTGCTTTGGCATCTTTCACGAAAAAGCTTTTTTATAGCGCCTATTCGAGAAAAACTCGAAAAAAGGAAAATTTCCCCTGATACGATCACTTATGTTATTGCTAAATGCGAAGAGTATGGTTTTTTAAACGATGAGAAAGAAGGTCAGCAATATGTTAGATCTCAAGCTCGAAAAGGGGTTGGAACTTATCTTATTATAGAAAAATTACAACATCGCTCAGGGTGGCAGAGGGAACAAGTCAGGAGCTCTGTTGATAAATGGCTATCTCAAGAAGATCAAAAAAGCATGGTTCACGCTTTGATAAAAAAGCGCTATGGCTCAAAAGATCTTACAGATCCAAAAACAAAGCAAAAAGCTTTTAACTTTTTACGTCGAAGAGGTTTTCCTGTGGAATACATCCTTGAATATTTGCCCTAAATTTCTTATAAAGAAAACTTTTACTATATATTGGTTGTTTTGTGGACATTGGAGTTATTGGAATCAATCATAGATCGTCACCACTTGATTTGCGTGAAACCTTAAGTCGTATTTTTCACAGGAAATTTAAAGAGCAAAAAACGTCGTTTGCAAAAGTCTTGCTCTCCACTTGTAATCGCACAGAGCTCTATTTTTCTTCTAGCGACTACAGTAAAATTCTAAAAAAATTGCAGCTTGAATGCAAACCTGCCTTCGAGCCACACTTTTACACTTATTTTGGAAAAGATTGTTTTATGCATCTTGCAAAAGTAACAGCTGGGATGGATAGTGCAATTTTTGGAGAAAGCGAAGTGCAGGGGCAGGTAAAGCTTTCCTACGCAGCAGCAAAAACTCATCAAAAGTTGCCGAGTACTTTGCACTATCTTTTTCAAAAAAGTATAAAAATTGGAAAAGAAGTCCGCACTTCTTTTTTTATGCCAAAACAAAAGATCCATTTATCAGAACATCTTTTATCTCTTGTCAAGCAGCTTCAGAAAAATTCTCCTAAAATCCTATTTGTTGGAAATTCTGCAATCAACAGGCGGATAAGACAGATCTTTCATAACTACGATGTGACACTTTGTACGCGTATGGATATAATTTCAGATGGAAAAGTCATCAATTGGAATCAATTGAATACCTGGAATCAGTATGATGTGATCATTTTTGGAACGAATCATTATGAATATATTTTAAAAGGACGAGATATCCAAACTGTTTTGGAAAAATCTTTGATTTTTGATTTAGGCGTTCCAAGAAATGTAGATCCCATTTTAGATGTACATCCAAAAATTACCCTTTATAATTTAGATGAGATAAGTCAAATGATGGAAAATAGCATCAAGGACTCTGCATTAAAACAAATGGAACTTAAAAATTTGATTGAAATGAAAAGTGAAAGAGCCATTACTCTTTATGAGGAAAAACAAAGAAATAAAGAGCGCTTTTGCTCATCACTTGTAGGATGCACATGAAATATTTTTTTCTACTGATTTTTCTTAGCGCATCCCTATTTGGAGCTGAAAAAAATGATAGGGATTTGCAAAAAGAGGCAGATGTTGTCATTGTTGGAAGTCATGAAGTCATCAATCACGATTTTTTCACATACGGAAAAAGCGTGGAAATCTCTGGAACTATCAATGGAGACGTTTATATTTTTGGAGGACAGATTCTCATTGATGGAACAGTAAATGGCGATGTTATTGCAATGGGTGGAACTGTGCAAATTTTAGGCACTGTCACAAGAAATGTTAGGCTGATCGCAGGGCAAGTGATGCTAAGTGGCTTTGTTGGAAATAATTTAAGCGTAATTGCAGGAAATGTTGAGATCTTGCCATCAGCTACTATTCATAGAAGCCTCGTTGCCCTTACAGGTAATATGGATCTTGGTGCTCCTATTGGAAAGAATGCGAGAGTTTATGCATCTAGCCTGCGCGTTTCTAACACGATTGAAGGCAACCTCAAAGCCTATGTCGGCCAGCTGAGAATTACCTCAAAAGCCACAATTAAAGGTGCTGCAGAATACTGGAGTAATAATCTTGCCTATATTAGTGATTCTGCAAACGTTCACGAAGTGATTCATCACACCTCCTTTTTTTACAAATTTTTTCAAGGAAAAATCTTTAAAAGTTTAAAAGTAGGATCTAAGCTTGCGACGCTACTCATGAACTTTTTTTATACATTTGTGATTGGCTTGATTTTGATTCGCTTTTTTCCTCAAAATATAAAAAGGTCCGTTGATGTTTTAAAAAAAACACCTCTGCAAGCACTCGTCTGTGGCCTTGTAGTAGTGATTTTGATGCCCTTGATTTTTCTTACCCTTTTGATATCTGTTCTTGGTGCGCCATTTGCTCTTGCACTTCTTGCTCTGAATGTGATTGGATTTTATATGATTAAAATCTTTTTTATCTTATGGCTTTTACAAATAACCCTTTCTAAAGTCGATTATGCAAAGCACTACAAACTCTACTTCTTTTTTGCAGTGATTGCCTATCTACTCTTAACACTTATTCCCTATGTGGGATTTGTACTTTCTGCAGGTGCTCTGCTCTTTGGTTACGGCGGGTTTGTGCTCGGTAAACTGCAGGAGAGTCAGAAGAAAAAAGAAGTTTAATTTTAGTTTTATACACAAACCGATTCAAGACTTGGGTTTTAACTTCGTCGGCTTTTATTTAGATTTTTATCCTCGCTCGCGCCTTGCTTATCGGCTAATTATCACTTGCTCCGGATAAAAATCTAAAGGAGCATTCTTGTTAAATTCCCAAGTCTTGAATCGGTTTGTGTATATTTTGAAGATGGAAACAGTTAAGCAGGAAAATGCTTTTGATAAAGCTTGTAGGCGCAAAATTGTAGTAAAAAGGCGCCGATGCCACAGGTTGTAAGAATGATGCTAAAGGGAAGTTGCGTTTTTGCATGCGTAAGAGTTATTAAGTAGCTTCCAAAAAAACCTCCAAGCATTTGAAAACTTCCAAAAAGTGCGCTTGCAGAACCAATGTTTTCTTTGAAGGGAAATAGACCACCTGCAAATGCTTGAGGGTAAGTTAGAGCGGCGCTTAGAAAAAAAATCAGCATGGGGAGGAGAATGACAGCAGGATTTAGCATTCCAAAAAGTGCAGGGATAAGCATGCAGCTTCCTGCAAGGATTTGTCCGTAGACGCCGATTCTCAGCGTGCGATGACGCCCGATCCGTTTTACGCAATATGCATTCAGAAGCCCACCTATCAATAATCCAAAGGCAATAAAAAAAAGGGACCATCCATATTGGATGGGTGAGAGTCCGAGCCTTGATTCTAAAATAAAGGGGCTTGCGGTGAAGTAGGCGATCATACTAATCATCGTAAGTGTCGTGCATCCAACGTATGATAAAAACATGGGATTTTTTAAAATATGAAAGTAGCTTTTTACTAAAACCTTGGGTTTAAGCGCATCGGGATTTTTATTTGTATGCGTTTCGATGAGCCAGAATTTTACAAGGAGAATTGCGATTGCGGTTAGTGCAAGAAGGACGAGAAAATCCGCTCTCCAACCAAAGTATTTTTGAATGTAGCCGCCAAGTAGGGGGACGATGGCCATAAAAAAGGAATAACCGATTGCAATAAATGAGCTATAATAGGCCATGCGAGATCCTGAAAATACGTCTCTAAGCATAGCTCTTGCGATGGTGATGCACGATCCAAGGCCAAATCCTTGGATCATTCGACCGAAAATAAGGGCCCAAATATTTGGAGCGAGCATGCAGATAATGAGTCCCGGGATCGTGATAGCAAGACCTAAATAGACCGCATTTTTTCTTCCATATTTATCAGAATAGGGTCCAAAAAAAAGTTGCGACAGACTAAAGCTAATAAAATAAAAAGAGAGTGTAAACTGTACGCCTGTGATATTCGTTTTTAGCGATTTAAGAATAATGGGAAGCGAGGGAAGATAAAGATCTGAGGAAAAAAATCCAATTGATGAGAGAAAAACAACGATAGGAATGAATTTTTTGATCGATATAGAGTTATTTGCGCCTTGCATGAACATCCTTATTTTCTTAGTTCTAAGTATCATTGCATGTGCGCTATGTCAAGGCTGTTTGTAGAATCAGAAAAATATTCTAGACAAGACGAATAATCCACCGGCTGTTGCTATACCTCCGATAAAAAGAGAAATGGCACCCCATAGCTTTCTAAAACTTTCCGCTTTTTCTTTTAATCCAAGAATTCATAAAGCCTTAGAAATGGCATAGGTAGAGAAGGTAAATAGAAAAACAAAAATAAGAGTTTTTACAATTTCGTGCTGCATAGCAACATTCCGATCTTAGTAATCGGCGTGTCCTGGGGTTCTTGGAAAAGGAATCACATCACGTATGTTTTCCATTCCGGTTACAAATTGGACGAGGCGCTCAAATCCTGCGCCAAATCCACCATGGGGAACTGTGCCATATTTTCTAAGATCTAGATACCACTGCATGTGCTTTGGGTCGAGGTCGTTTTTGAGAATTTTTTCTTGGAGGAGATCGAGGCGCTCTTCTCTTTGTGATCCGCCGATGATTTCTCCGATATTTGGAACGAGAATATCCAATGCTGCAACGGTTTTTCCATCGTCGTTATCTCTCATGTAGAAAGCTTTAATTTCTTTTGGGTAGTCGGTTACGATGACAGGGGATTTGCAGTGGGTTTCCGAGAGGTAACGTTCGTGTTCTGATTGTAAATCTTTGCCCCAGCTAACTGGAAATTCAAATTTCTTTCCGGAGTTTTCTAGAATTTCGACAGCTTTTGTATAGGTCATATGGGTAAAGGGCGTGGAGATGATTTTTTGGAGTCTGTCAATGAGTCCTTTATCGATAAATTGGTTGAAAAATTCCATGTCTTTTGGGCAGGTCTGTAGCACTTCGTTAAAGATGAATTTTAGATAGTTTTCAGCTAGTTCTTTGACATCATTTAGGTCTGCAAAGGCCATTTCTGGTTCGATCATCCAAAACTCTGCCAAATGGCGCGAGGTATTCGAATTTTCTGCTCGAAAGGTGGGGGAAAAGGTATAAACATCAGAAAGTGCACAGGCCAAAGCTTCTGCATTAAGCTGCCCTGATACTGTTAGAAAGGTGGGTTTATCAAAAAAATCAAATTTGTAATCAATGGGTTTGTCTTTGGGGAGTTTTTCAAGATTGAGGTTTGTGACTTGGAAGAGTTCCCCTGCGCCTTCACAGTCTGAAGCTGTAATAATGGGGGTTTGGATATAGAGAAAGTCATTTTGCTGGAAGAATTTGTGAGTA
>DAOWHK010000050.1 GCA_030641465.1 Parachlamydiales bacterium
CAGAGATGTGACAAAGACCTTGTTTGCTAAAGATTTCGACAAACATCCCGAAATCTTTAATCGAGACAACTTTACCAGTATAGGTAGCTCCAATTTCCACGTCTGCTGTGAGATTGTGGATAATCTCGCGAGCTTTATCGATCGATTCTTGGTCTGTTGAGACAATATTCACAATTCCATCATCATCGATATCTATGTCAACGCCCGTTTCTTCGATAATCGCTCGGATTTGTTTTCCACCAGGGCCGATAACAATAGCGATTTTACTTGGCTTGATTTTTATCGCTACAATCTTTGGAACGTGCTTGGAGAGTTTTTCGTGAGATGATGGGCAGGCTTCAAGCATTTTGCTTAGGATGTGAATTCTGCCTTCTTTTGCTTGTGCTAAGGCTACCTGCATGATTTTATGTGTAATTCCTTCCACTTTAATGTCGAGTTGAAAGGCTGTAATTCCACGTGTATCTCCGGCAATTTTAAAGTCCATATCACCAAGTGCGTCTTCAACGCCGAGAATGTCGGAAAGAATTGCGTATTTTTCCTTTTCTAGAATAAGTCCCATTGCGATTCCAGCAATTGGACGCTTGATGGGTACTCCACCTGCCATCATGGAGAGGCAGCCGCCGCAAATTGCGGCCATAGAGGAGGACCCGTTAGACTCAGTGATGTTTGCTTCAAGTCGTATTGTGTAAGGGAAATCTTCTTTTGCAGGAATTGTTGCAAGAAGAGCTCTTTCTGCGAGTTTTCCATGTCCGACTTCTCTTCTTCCAGCAGGTCCAACTCGACCTACTTCTCCAACGCAAAAAGGAGGAAAAGAGTACTGAAGATAAAATCTACTTGTGCCATCTCCGTTAAGTGTTTCAAATCTTTGGCCCATGCTTTCGCTGCCGAGTGTACAGACAGAGATTGATTGCGTTTCACCACGTGTAAAGAGGGTACTTCCGTGCGTTCTTGGAAGAAGGTCGAGCTCAATGTTTATTGGTCTTACATCATTTGGGGATCTGCCATCACATCTCTTATTTGTTTGAAGAATCATTTGACGCATGTAATGGGCGCTTACTTTTTTAAGTACTGATTTTACTTCGAAATCAGTATATTTTGCATCTTGACCTTCAGGGAAATATTTATCCATGACAGTAGTATTAATGACGCTTAGAGCGTCTTCTCTTTTTTGTTTTTCCTGAATTTCCATTGCAGCTTTTACAGGCTCTGCAACAAGAATGTGCATCTCTGAGGTGAGTGTTTCAGGAAGAATTCTTAGACCGTCACGGACCTTATCTTTTCCGATAAGTTTTTGCCAGTCTGATAGTCCTTTGCAAATTGTTTGAATTGATTTATGACCTTCTTCAACAGCTTCTAGTAGTTGTTCTTCTGTAAGAAAATCACAATAGCCTTCAGTCATTAGAATGGCATCTTCAGTTCCTGCTAAGATAAGGTCTAATCTTGATTTTTCTTGCTCTTCTACGGAAGGGTTTATGATTAATGTGTCATCAATCATTCCAACGCGTACGGCACCAATTGGTTTTATTAAGGGAATGTCAGAAATTACAAGTGCTGCACTAGCTCCACAAATAGCAAGAGGCTCAGGAGAGTGGATTCCGTCATAGGATAGAACGCTTGAGAGAATTTGTGTTTCATGATAGTAGCCTTCTTCGAACATAGGTCTAAGGGGTCTATCGATTAATCTGCAAACAAGAGTGGTTTTTTCTGTGGGCCTACCTTCTCTTTTGATAAATCCACCAAGAGTTTTTCCAGCTGAGGAAAATTTTTCAAAATAGTCGACACGCAAAGGGAGGAAGTCTACAGTTGTGGGCGCGAAACTTGCGCATGCAGTTGTAAGAATCATTGTTTCGCCGGATGTCAATAAGACGGAGCCATTTGCTTGTCTTGCAATTTTTCCGGTTTCGAATGAGATGTCCTTCCCACCAATTGAGACAGTCAATTTTTTGTTATCCATTCAGCTTTTCTCCATAATAATTAAATAATTTTGTAAATGGATCAGATTCTAGCAGGATGAGAGATAACAATCAATGGAAACAAAAAACCCAAAATACATCTAAAATCGATAATATTTTGGGTTTGAATTTTCTACTTACGAAGTTTTAGACGAGTAATGAGTGTTTGATATCTCTTTGTGTCAGTAGAGTTGAGGTAGTCAAGTAATTTACGTCTCTGTCCAACGAGTTTCAAAAGAGCGAGTCTTGAACTGTGATCTTTAGGAGCTAGCTGCAAGTGTTCAGTAAGCTCTGTAATACGTTCAGTTAAAATAGCAATCTGCACGTCTGCTGATCCAGTATCTTTTTCGTGTAGTTGAAATTTTTTGGTAATTTCTTCTTTGGTACCTTTATCTAAAGACATTCAAAAATCTCCTCAACTGAAATAGCGTTATAAGTGTTTACATTATTTTTTTCTTAAGTTTTCCTATTCTATCAAGGATTGATATATACATCAATGGATAAATAATAGAGAAAGTCTTAAAATATAGGAATGACTATAGCTAAAGAAATTACTGATATGGAAGGAATGCGTGAGGCTTTGATTGAGGCAAAACGTGCATTTGATATGCACGAGGTACCAGTCGGAGCAGTTCTTGTTAATCAGGGTAAAATTATTGCGCGCGGATATAATCAAGTGGAGTCTAAAAAAGATGCTACAGCTCATGCAGAAATGGTTTGTTTGAAAGAGGCTGCAAAATATTTGGATGCTTGGAGGTTGTCAGGTTGCGTGTTATACACGACGTTAGAGCCTTGTTTTATGTGCGCTGGCGCTCTTGCTCTCGCACGTGTAAAAAGAGTTGTTTGGGGAGCTCCTGACCATAGATATGGTATTGGAGAGTTGTCTCCAAGCTCGATTCATAAAGTGGAGTATGCGGGCGGGGTCCTTGAAGAGGAGTCTGCAAAGTTGTTAAAAACATTTTTTCAATTACGGAGAAAAGAAAATGCCGGTCGATGCTGCTAAAAAAATCTTTGATGAGCTCATAGAGTTTCAGGAAAAAAAACTTTTGAAGTGTGCAAGGGAGATTGTCCCTTTTCTAACAGCTGATGATATTTTGCAGCCAAATGACTTTGAGGAGCTTGAAAATCACCCTTATTTCCGTTATGAAGAAGGGGTTCTGAAGGGGCTTCATACGGCAAAAATGGCCTTTGTAACGCGTTAGCGTTGTTTCTTTTTTGAAATCTTATTCATACGCCGTTTTTCATTCCACGACAATGCATTAGTACCTTTGCTTGAAATTTTAGCTAGGCAATAATCTATGAATTCTTCATCGGTTTGACTCTGCCGAATGATGCTAATATCAATAATTTTTGTCCTGCGGCTGTAGGGGATAAAAAATTTTTTTAACTTGAAAGAGGCGCGCATTAGAGCCTTTTCTAGTTTGCGAAGTATTGCAAAAGGGCTGTGAGTTCTCCAAATGATCACGGCATAAAAATAACCGAAAAAAATTCCTGCTAAATAGCCGCAAAAATAGAGGAGGTTTCTGTCCACTAACGTGAAAAACACATTTAGTCCTACAAGGCCTAGCACGAGCCACTTAGCCTTGATTCGGAAGGAAAAGAACAAAAGTAGCGTGTTTTCGGAAAATATCATGGCCCAGGCGACCATTAGGGAATAAAGTGGGGCAGAGGGGCCTGCAAATAAGAGTAAGGAAGGGGAAAGAGAAATATAAAAAAAAATAATCAAGCCGGTAAAAAAGGATCCTCCAAAAAAGAGTCCAAAAAAGTGTTTTTTTCCATATCGCTCATAAATACCTGTGCCAAAGAGGAAGAGAAGATAGAGATTAAAAAGGAGATGTATTGCAAAAGATAGGGACAGTCCAAAAGTTAGGTTGGAGTGTACAAAAGGATAGGTGAAAATTTGCCAGACAAAATATTTTTTGACGCCCCATGAAGATAGGCTTAACCAAATTGAGGGGTTTGGAAAAGAAAAAAAATGTGTAAAAAAATGATCATACACTGCGGAAATAAGGCTGACCCCTCCAATCAATAGTAGGAGGTATTTTAAGGGGTTTTGGGAAAGTTTCTGGCCCAGTTGATAGTCGCGCATAGATCGTCAGTAATGATTTCAGAGTAGCCAATTATAGGGTTTTATTGAAATATACACAAACGGAATCAATCAAGAATTTTTCTTGTGTTTTATTCCGAAAAACGCTTAGATTTATATCTAAAACCTAAGATTTTCGGAGATAGATAATGAAAAAAGATATTCATCCCTCATATCAAGACATTTTATTTGTGGATACAGCGACTGGTCATAAATTTGTATGTGGGAGCACATTGCAGCCAAAAGATACGGAGAAATTTGAAGGAAAAGATTATCCTACATATCGCGTGTCGATTTCCTCCTCTTCCCATCCGTTCTTTACCGGAAGTCAGCAGCTTGTTGACTCTGAAGGAAGGGTTGATAAATTTAAGAAGCGTTATAGTAAAAAACCTGCTGCGCCAAAAGTTGAAGCAGTATCTCCGATTGAAAAAATCAAAGAAAAGAAAAAAGAGAAGCCTGCTGTAAAAGCAAAGCCTGCTTCAGAAAAAAAACCTGATACTGCCAAAAAAACGGCAGTTAAAAAAGTTTCTGCAAAATCAGCCCCAAAAAAACCAAAAGAATAATCGATGAAAGAAAAGGTTAAGCAATTACTTGGCCAGTTTGAAGATATTGAAAAGCAATTAGGTTTGCCAGATGCAGTGTCTGATCAAAAAAAATATCGCAAACTAACCCAAGAGCATGCTTATCTTTTGGAAATCAAAGAGGTTTGGGCTCTGCTGCAAAAAGCGGAATGTGAGCTCGTAGGTAGTAAGGGTTTAGCGAAAGAAGAGTCTGATCCTGATCTCATTGCGATGATTCAGGAAGAGGTTGTGAATCTAGAAGCGCAGATTGGAAATCTTCAAAAACAGCTAGAAGCTCTACTTGTGCCACCTGATCCTCATGACAACTCAAATGTTATTTTGGAGCTTCGCGCTGGAACAGGAGGGGATGAGGCTGCTCTTTTTGTTGGAGACTGCATACGCATGTATCGTCTTTTTGCTGATAAGATGGGGTGGGTCTGTGAGTTACTTGCTTGCACAAGTTCTGATGCCGGAGGGTATAAAGAATATGTGATGGGTGTTTCTGGAAAAAATGCTAATCGATTTTTAAAGTATGAGGCGGGTACACACCGAGTGCAACGAGTGCCTGCGACGGAGACTCAGGGTCGCGTCCATACCTCAGCAATTACAGTTGCAGTGCTGCTTGAGCCAACTGAAGAAGAAAAAATTGAAATTGATGAAAGAGATCTCAAAATTGACACATATAGGGCCTCCGGAGCAGGTGGGCAGCACGTAAATACCACAGATTCTGCCGTAAGGATTACGCATATGCCGACGGGTGTTGTTGTGTATTGCCAAGAAGAAAGGTCGCAGCACAAGAATAAAGACAAAGCTCTTCGTGTACTTTCTGCAAAGCTTTCTGAAGAGAAGATTCGTAAAGATCAAGAAGAAAGAGCTTCAATGAGATCATCTCAAATTGGAACTGGAGATCGATCAGAAAGAATTCGCACCTATAATTTTTCTCAAAATCGGGTCACTGATCATCGCATTAATCTAACATTATATAAACTAGACAAAACCATGGAAGGCGATCTCGATGAATTTGCTAGAGCTCTTGTCGCACACTTCTATGCAATAAAACTGTCTGAAGCATGAAAACAATTCGCGACATTCTACTCTTATCATCAAAACATCTTAGTAAGAGAGGGACTCAGCATAGTCGTCGAAACAGTGAGTTGCTCCTTTCGCATATCCTAAAATGTGAAAGAATGGATCTATATTTAAGATTTGATGAGCCAGTAGAAGAAGATTGCTTGGAAAAAATGCGTCTTTACTTAGCTCGGATTGTGAATAATGAGCCTGTAGAGTATGTTTTAGGATCTCTAAAATTTTTCGATATAGAGATTAAAGTTGATTCCCGTGTGTTGATCCCACGTCAAGAGACAGAAATTTTAGTTTCTATCATTGATAAGCAAATTGGCGATGCAAAAGTTCTCTGGGACGTTTGTGCGGGATCTGGTTGCATTGGACTTAGTATAAAAAAGAAATGGCCAGATCTTGATGTTTCTCTTTCAGATCTTTCGAAAGATGCGCTCGATATTGCAAAAGAGAATGCTGCTCAAAATGGGCTAGATGTCACGTTTTACGAGGGGGATTTGCTCACGCCGTTTATCCATAAGAAAGCTGATGTTGTAGTGTGTAACCCGCCATATATTTCTTTCAATGAGTATGCACTGCTTCAAGAATCCGTTAAGCAATATGAGCCTAAAATGGCACTAGTAGGTGGAGAGTCTGGATTAGAGTACTACAGAAAACTTGCTCTTAATCTCCCAAAGCACTTAAACAGAGGAGCCAAATTATTTTTTGAAATTGGAAAAGATCAGGCGCTTGCGGTAGATAGTGTCTTTTCTGAAAACCATTGGAAAAAAAAGATTTGTCACAAGGACTGGGCGGGTCATGACCGGTTCTTTTCACTTGAATTTCAATAAAAATTTCGTTATTATAGTTCTATGTTTGGAAAAGTAACCGAAAGATTTCAAGATTTATTCACAACAATCAGTGGTAAAAAGCAACTGACTGAGGACAACCTTTCTCAGGCTGTTCGTGAGATCCGTCTTGCTCTATTAGATGCTGATGTCAATTACACTGTCGTAAAAAATTTCATCAAGAGAGTCAAGGAAAAAGCTATTGGGAGCGATCTAATAAGATCTGTTTCTCCTGGAGATCAATTTAAAAAAATTATTCACGACGAATTGACGGAGTTAATGGGAGGAGATGAGGCTTCTATTAACGTGAAGCATGAGCCATCGATCTTGATGCTTTGCGGCCTTCAAGGGGCTGGAAAAACAACTCAAGCAGCAAAACTTGCGGCGTTCCTTCAAAAACCTGGATATAAAAAGAAACCTTTACTTGTTGCATGTGACTTGCAACGTCCAGCAGCAGTAGAGCAGTTAAAGACACTTGGCCAGCAAATTAATGTACCAGTATTTTCTGTTGCAGGAGAAAAAAATCCGGTGAAGGTTGCAAAGCAAGCTCTTAGCAAAGCGCTAAAAGAAAATTTTGATGTCCTAATTTTCGATACTGCGGGGAGACTTCACCTAAATGAAGAGTTGATGCTTGAGCTTGAAAAACTCAAACAAGCCTTGAATCCACAAGAAATTCTGTTTGTCGCAAGCAGTGCTACCGGGCAAGATGCTGTGAAAACTGCTGCAGAGTTTGACCGGCGGCTTGGCATTACCGGAACTATACTGACAATGCTTGATGGTAATACAAGGGCCGGCGCTGCAATTTCTATTTCTGAGGTCACAGGCAAGCCTTTGAAATTTGAAGGAATAGGAGAGAAAATCTCTGATTTTCAGGTGTTTAATCCCATTTCTATGGCAGACCGCATACTTGGCATGGGAGATATCATCAATCTTGTGAAAAAAGCTGAAGAGCATATTGATGAAAAGGAAAGCCAAAAATTAGAAAAAAAACTACGGAAGGCCACATTTTCCTATCAAGATTATCTCGACCAGATGGGGAAACTGAAAAAAATGGGTTCGTTAAAAGGTCTTTTGAAAATGCTTCCTGGAGTTCCTGATTTAGGGGATATGGACGCTTCTAGTGCAGATATGAATAAGACAGAAGCAATTATTTTTTCCATGACTCAAAAAGAGAGGTGTGGAGATGAAGATCTCGTGCCAAGTAGGCGTCGAAGGCTGGCTCAGGGAAGTGGCACGAATATTGACGATGTTAATCGAATGATCAAAGGCTTTAAAAGGTTAAAGCAGATGTTTAAGAAAATGCCTAATTTAAAAAAATCTATGCTTAAAGATCCTGATCTCAAAAAGCACCTTAGTCTGCTGAAATAACTCTGCTGTATTTTTTTATATGTTTTTATAAATGAATTAGCTACAATAGTTCCCATATTTTAAAATTTATTTTACCTCTGGAGAGACCAAAATATGACACTAAAAATTCGATTGCGCCAACAAGGTCGAAGAAACCGTTTGTCATACCGTTTAGTCCTTGCCGATTCTCGTTTTCCACGTGATGGGAAATATTTAGAGATGCTAGGATGGTATGATCCTCATTTAACAAACGAAAAAAATTCTGTGATTAAAGCAGATAGAATCCAGCACTGGATCGATCTTGGAGCTGAGCTTTCTGAGAATGCACATTCTCTTGTCGCTAGATTTGCACCTGAAGTTACAAAAAAAATTCATGCAAGAAAAGTAGCAAAGCAAATAAAATTGAACGCCAAAAGGCGCGCTGTAAAAAAGAAAAGAGCAGCTCAAGCTAAATAATTATGGATATTGATATTCTTTCCCTCTTTCCCGAGTATTTTCAGGGGCCTTTTGATGTAAGTATGTTAAAAAGAGCAAGAGAAAAGAAGTTAATCAATGTGAATGCTGTTGATATTAGAAGTTTTGCAGCTGGAAAACATAAGCAGGTGGACGATAGGCCCTATGGTGGTGGCCCTGGAATGGTTCTTATGCCACAGCCGGTCATTGATGCCATTAGGAGCTGTCGCAAGGTAAAATCACATGTTGTGTACCTTACGCCACAAGGAAACCCTTTTACTGCAAAGCGAGCAGAAGAGTTGTCAAAAGAGAAGCATCTCATTATCCTTTGTGGTCATTATGAGGGGATTGATGAACGAGTGATGGATCTTGAGGTTGATGAGGAAATTAGTATCGGAGACTATGTTCTAACAAGCGCCTGTCCTGCGGCAATAGTTTTGGTTGATGCAATTACCCGGTTTATTCCAGGTGTAATAGGACATGAGGATGCAGTGTATCAGGATTCATTTTCTGATGGAATATTCGATGCGCCGCACTATACGAGGCCGCATGAATTTGAACACCACCTAGTTCCAGAGATACTGCTTGGAGGTGATCATGCAAAAATCGCTTCATGGCGTGAGGAAAAAAGGCGGGAAAAAACAAAGCGCGTTAGACCAGATTTAATACAAAAACGTTAAATATCTAAATAGGTATTTGATGTGAAGAAAGGAGTAATATAATGGGCCGAACAGCTCTTATTGAAGAAATTGAAAAAAAACACATAAGAAGTGATCATCCTTCATTTAAAATTGGTGATACAATTAGCGTGTACGTTCGCCTTATTGAAGGAGAAAAAGAGCGAATTCAAGTGTTTACAGGCACTGTTATTGCAAGGCGTGGAAGTGGCGCAGC
>DAOWHK010000087.1 GCA_030641465.1 Parachlamydiales bacterium
ATATGTCGATGAATTTGTACGTAAGAAGGCTGGTAAGACAGCAAAAGGAAAATAATTATGTTAAATAATATTGCTGATAGAAATAGACGTAGAGATAAAAGGAAATTACGAATCAGAAAAAGACTAAAGAAGAATGATAAACTTCTACGGCTCTCTATTGAAAAGTCAAATAAACATATTTCAGCTCAAATTATCGATGATGAAAAAGGGATTACAGTAGTTTCCTGTGGAACAAAGTCCAAAGATGTAAGAGATAAATTTTCTGGAAAATCAAAAGAAAGTGCTAGGTATATTGGCGAAACTATTGGAAAACTTGCAAAAGAAAAAAATGTGACTCATGTTATGTTCGATCGAGGACGTTTCAAATATCATGGAATCATTGCTGAAATTGCCGAAGGTGCACGTAAAGCTGGACTTCAACTCTGAAGAGTAAATTTAAAGGATATTAGATGGCTAAAGGAAAAAGTAGAAAACATGATGAAAAAGACTCTGAATTTGAAGAGAAAGTCTTATATATCAATAGATGTTCTAAAGTAGTAAAAGGCGGACGTAAGTTTAGTTTTTCAGCATTGATAGTTGTTGGTGATGGTAAAGGACGCGTTGGAGTGGGCTTTGCTAAAGCTAATGAGGTCTCAGACGCCATACGAAAAGGAAGTGAATCTGCAAGAAAGAATCTTGTTTCTTTTGTAATGCATGGTCGCACGATACCACATGAAGTTTATTGTAAATGGGACGGTGCAAAAGTTATGCTAAAGCCCGCACCCGAAGGTACTGGTATTATTGCTGGATCAAAAGTGCGAGCTGTTCTAGAGCTTGGAGGTATTAAAGATATCGTTACAAAAAGTTACGGTTCGAATAATGCCACAAATCAGGTGCATGCAACAGTTGAAGCTTTGATGGAATTAACTAGCAGAAAAGAGTGTTTAGCTCATAGAGGTATCGAAGTATGATGAAATTATCCGAATTAACAAACTCAAACAGAAAAAAGCAAAAAGTTCAACGTGTAGGAAGAGGCCCAGGATCAAACCGAGGCAAGACTTGTAGTCGCGGTCATAAGGGACAAAAAGCCCGATCTGGTTATAAAAGAAGAGAAGGAAAAGAAGGTGGGCAACTACCTCTTTATCAAAAACTTCCATGCAGAGGCTTTTCAAATGCTCAATTTAAGACTAAAGTCTTTTCTATTAATTTAGATTTGATTGAACAGCTGTTTAATGACGGAGAGGTAGTTAATGTTGAATCACTTACGAATAAGGGATTCAATTTGCGAAGAATTAATGGGGGAATTAAAATTCTTGGCAATGGAGAGCTATCTAAGAAAGTTTCTATTGAATCGCATGCAATTTCTGCAAGCGCTAAAATTAAACTTGAAAAAAGTCAGGTGCCATTTACAATTATTCCCAAAAAATAAATTTATTATCAATTCTAAGATGTAGAGCGAAATGATTGAAGGGATTAAACAGATATTATCTGTATCTGAACTAAAGAAAAAAATTTTTTTTACTTTGATGTTACTTGTTGTCTGCCGTATTGGTGCTTTCATTCCTGTTCCAGGGATCAATGGAGAAGCAGCTGTTAATGTATTTAAGCAAATGACGGGAGGAGGTCAGAACCTTTTTCAGTTAGTGGATATTTTTTCAGGTGGTGCTTTTTCTCAAATGACAATCATTGCACTTGGTGTAATGCCTTATATTACAGCTTCCATCATAATGCAGCTACTTGTTGCATTAGTGCCTTCAATCCAGAGAGAGATGAGGGAAAACCCTGAAGTTGGAAAAAAGAAATTAGGTAAATGGACTAGATTGTTTACTGTTGCCTTAGCATTATTTCAAGCTGGAATCTATGCGAAGTATGCATTTCATGTTAATCTATCTCATCCAGGAATTATCGTTCATGAAATTTTAAATATTCAGGCTTTTGGTGTACCTTGGTTATTCTATTTACTAACTATGATATCTATGGGCACGGGAACCATTTTTTTAATGTGGATTGGAGAACAAATTACTGAAAGAGGAGTAGGTAATGGGATTAGCTTAATTATTACGATCGGTATTTTGTCTTCATTGCCTGGGACTATCGGAACGATTATTAGACAGCTAAATCTTACTTCACAAGAACCAGGCCAATTAACATTTTCATCAATAATTGTTCTTAGTAGCGTATTTGTGATGATTATTATTGGTACAATTTTGATGATCCAAGGACAAAGAAAGATCCCTCTTCAATATGCAAGAAGAGTTGTAGGACGTTATGAGTCTCAAGGAGGTAATGCTTATATCCCTTTGAAAATCAACTACGCCGGTGTAATTCCTGTTATTTTTGCTTCTTCATTGTTAATGTTTCCAGCAACGATTTCACAATTTCTCGGGCAAGGAAAATTTTTAACTATGATGGTTAGTTTTTTATCCCCGGGTAGTCCCGTTTACACTTGTGTATATGTATTACTCATTCTCTTTTTCACATATTTTTGGACTGCAACTCAATTTCATCCGGAGCAAATAGCATCTGACATGAAAAAAAATGGAGCTTTCATTCCTGGAATCAGGCAAGGTCGACCCACTCAGCAATTTCTTGAGTCTACAATGAATCGAGTAACCCTTGCTGGTGCTGTTTTTTTGGCAACAATTGCAGTCTTGCCCACTTTAGTAGGGCGTATTCTTGGAGTGGATTCGACTATAAGCCACTTTTTTGGAGGAACTTCCCTTTTAATTTTAGTTGGGGTAGTACTTGATACGACAAAGCAAATTGAATCTCATCTGATTACCAAAAGATACGATGGATTTATGAAAAAAGGACGAGTGACAAGTAGAACTTAAGTTTTTTTATTTATAGAACTTATTTTGAACATAAAAAAATATTACTTCTGTCAACTGTTCGTTGATATTTAAACGACAAAATGATAGAATTTTTGAACACTTACTATACAAGGATGGCGCTTTATGCCTAGAGTTATTGGAGTTGATATTCCGAATAATAAAAGATTAGTTATCAGTATTACGTACATCTATGGAATTGGAAATACGCTTGCATCTGAAGTCTTAGAAAAACTGAAACTTGATCCAAATATGAAAGCATCAAAACTGACCGAGGAAGATATTTCTAAGCTCAATGCTTTACTGCAAACGGATTATGAAGTTGAAGGGGATCTGCGCCGCGATATTCAAAATAATATCAAGCGTTTGATTAGTATCAATTCTTACCGAGGGTTAAGACATCGATCAGGTCTTCCAGTTAGAGGACAAAGAACAAAATGTAATGCGCGCACTCGTAAAGGAAAGAAAAAAAGAGTTATCGCTGGAAAAAAAACTGCTAAGTAGGAGCTAAAAATTGGCGAAAAATAAAGACAAAGAAAAATCTTCTGGAAAAAAACAGATTCACAAGCCACTTAAACGCGTAAAAAAGAAACATACCAGAACTGTTCCAAGCGGTGTTGCTCATGTTAAAGCAACGTTTAATAATACTATTGTTACAATCACTGATCCATCAGGAAATGTAATATCTTGGGCAACTTCTGGAAAAATGAAATTTTCAGGTTCTAGAAAATCTTCAGCTTTTGCTGCAACTATATCTGCTCAAGATGCTGGAAAAGTTGCAATGACACAAGGGATGAGAGAGGTTGAGGTTTATTTAAAAGGACCAGGAGCCGGCAGAGAATCTGCAGTAAGAGGTCTACAAAGCGCTGGTCTAACGATTACGTTGATTAA
The DNA here is from genome assembly GCA_030641465.1 of Parachlamydiales bacterium. GTDB lineage: Bacteria > Chlamydiota > Chlamydiia > Chlamydiales > Simkaniaceae > DAOWHK01. The sequence goes on from DAOWHK010000087.1 coordinate 3,702, forward strand.
AGATAAAACTCCAGTACCTCACAATGGATGTCGACCAAGAAAAAGAAGACGCGTATAAAAATTAGAAGTTTATAGGAGCTAAGAATATGGCAGTTAAGTATGGCAAATTTGAATTGCCAACTAAAATAAAAATTGAAAAGACTGATAAGGAAAATTCCTTTAATAGGTTCGTCGCTGAACCCTTTGAAAGAGGTTTTGGACATACAGTTGGAAATGCTCTTAGAAGAATTATGCTTACTTCTTTAGAGGCTCCTTCGATTATTTCTATTAAGATAGAGGGTGTTTCTCACGAGTATATGGCAGTCGAAGGCATCATTGAAGATATGACACATGTTATTCTTAATATTAAGAATGCACTTCTTCGTATGATTCCTACTGAAGAATCAGGAGAATCAAGATCACCACGTATAGTTACTAATACTCTAGAAGTCTCACAAGAAATGCTTGATCAAAATAAGGGTCATTATTCAGTAACTTTAAAAGATTTGATTGGTGACACTTCATATGATGTTGTAAATCCAGAGTTGCATATTTTTACTGCGACAAAACCGATGATTCGAAAAATTGATTTCAAAATAGCAATTGGTAGAGGATATGTCCCTTCAGAGCGCCATGTGGTCTCTGATAAAGTAGTTGATGAAATTATTATTGACTCTGCATTTTCTCCGGTACGACTAGTTAATTATTTTGTAGAAAATACTAGAGTTGGTCAAGACACTGATTATGACAGACTTGTTTTAGAAGTTACAACAGATGGTAGAGTTACTCCAGAAGAAGCTTTAACATTTGCAACTCAAATTGGTGTTGAACATTTAAAAGTATTTGACGAACTTTCTTATCAGCCAATTACATTTGAGCTGAAAGAAAAAGAACAAGATACGGATAGAGACAAGTTGCTAGGAAAATTAGGACTGAAAATCAATGAAATTGAATTGTCTGTTAGATCCACAAATTGTTTAGTACAAGCAAATATTGACACAATAGCTGAGCTTGTTATCATGCCTGAGTCTGAAATGTTAAAGTTTAGGAATTTTGGTAAAAAATCTTTAAATGAAATCAAAGCTAAGCTTGATGAGATGAGTCTATATTTAGGAATGGATCTTTCAAAATATAGTTTAACACGTGAAAATGTTAAACAAAAAATGGTTGAGCTTAACGATGAAAAACTAGGAAAGGAAGAATGAGACACGCAAAACGAACATTTAAAATCGGTAGAAATGCTTCGCATCGAAGATGTATGATTGCAAACCAGTTAAAATCTCTCATTGATCATGGAAGAATCGAGACATCAGTGACTAAAGCAAAAGAGCTAAGACGACATGCGGATCATATGATTACACTTGCTAAGAAAAATACTTTGGCGAGTAGAAGAAGAGCTATTCAAGAGCTTATGATTGCATTCAATACTCTTACACCAAAAGAAAGCCGTGCTGCAAAAAATGGCGATTTGAGCGCTTATAACGCTGATCGTAGAGTCATTGGAAAGCTTTTTAATGAGCTTTCTTTAAAGTATGTCGACCGTCAAGGTGGTTATACTCGTATAGTGAAAACAAATTTTCAGCAAGGCGATGGTGCCCCTAATTGTATCATTGAATACATTTAGGAAAATTCAGTTATTTGATCGAGAGTATTATGCTCTCGATCTTACTCATAAACTTAATCCTAATATTCCTACCTGGAATGCATCTTGTGGTTTTGAATCAGAAACCGTATTGGATTATGAGATGTCTGGTGTTCTTGTAAAAAAATATAAGTGTCATGCGGGAATAGGGACGCATATGGACGCTCCTTCGCACTTCTTTAATGATGGATTAAATATTGCACAAATTCCACTTGAAAAACTCATCGTTCCTGTTTGTAAAATAGATGTATCACCGCGGGCCCATTCTGATTACATGCTTTCAAAGCAAGATATTGTTAATTACGAAAAGCATTACGGATCGATAAAGCCAAATACGCTTATTGTTGCTGACACTGGCTGGAGTTCAAGGTGGTCTGACTCTGATTCCTATCGCAATGAAGATGACAAGGGCAACATGCATTTTCCAGGATATTCTCCTGAATGCGCTTCCTATTTATTAGATCTTGATATTGTTGGAATTGGTATTGATACTCTTTCACCTGACGGAAGTGATAAGACCTTTCCCGTGCATAAACTCTTACTTGGAAGTTCTAAATATATTATAGAAAATTTAACCAATTTAGCTGATTTACCTCCAACTGGGGCTTTTATAATTGCACTCCCATTAAAAATCCAGGATGGCGCAGAATCAGCAATTCGTGCATTAGCACTTATTCCCAAGTAAGCTTTATAGTGGATTAAATCTTGATTGATAAAATCCATCTGTATCTTTTTTTATAGAATTTAGCATTCGATCTCGATGACTTTACAAAGTCATTGTCGCTCTCCATGCTTTGTTCTATAAAAAAATCTAATCAGCCGATTTTATCAATCAAGATTTAATCCACTATAGTAGGTTTGTTTTTTTAGGCTTATACACAAACCGATTCAAGAATTGGGTTTTAACTTCGTCAGCCTTTCTTTAGAGTTTTATCCTCACTCGCGCCTTGCCGACCGGCAATGGTCGCTCGCTCCGGATCAAATTCTAAAGGAGCTTCCTTGTCAAAATCCCAATTCTTGAATCGGTTTGCGTATAACGCTTCCTATTCTAAAATTCTCTCTTTACATTCTCGGTAGCTTTTCAGTATCATCGCAGCTTTGAAACAAGTTATATTCAAGAGGTAATTATGACAATTCGAGTTGCAATTAATGGCTTTGGAAGAATTGGCCGGTCTGTTTTTCGTTTGGCATCCAATATCAAAGATATTGAAATTGTTGCAATTAATGATTTGGTTCCCGCAGAGAATCTTGCTTATCTATTAAAGTATGATTCCATTCACGGGCGTTTTGACAAAAAAATCGAATCAAAAGAGGGTCAGATTATCGTAGACGGAAAGATTACACAAGTTGTTGCGGAAAGAGATCCGCTAAAATTGCCATGGAAGGATCTTTCAGTAGACTTTGTGATAGAAGCAACTGGCTTTTTTACACACGAAGATGATGCAAAAAAACATATTGCAGCTGGTGCAAAATATGTAGTAATTTCAGCACCTGCAAAAGGGAATGTACCTTTATTTGTAATGGGAGTCAATCATGAAAAATTTGATCCCATTAATGATAAAGTTGTATCTAATGCATCCTGCACCACCAATTGCTTAGCACCAATTACAAAAGTATTACTTGATAATTTTGGAATTGAAGAAGGGCTTATGACTACGGTGCATGCAATGACAGCAACGCAACCGATTCACGACGGGCCTTCGAAAAAAAATTTTAGAGGGGGCCGGTCTGGCGCCTTAAATATTATTCCATCCTCTACAGGAGCTGCCAAAGCTGTAGGTCTTTGTATTCCAGAGGTTAAAGGAAAACTTACAGGAATGGCCTTTCGCGTTCCTGTTTCAGATGTTTCTGCAGTAGATTTAACAGTTAGGCTGACTAAATCGACGACTTATGATAGAATATGCGAATCAATGAAGTCTGCATCAGAGACCACAATGAAAGGAATCTTAGCTTATACTGATGAAGAAGTAGTCTCGTCAGATTTCATAGGGGATGCTCATTCCTCAATATTTGATAGTCGCGCAGGAATTGCGATGAGTGATAAATTTTTTAAACTTATTGCCTGGTATGATAATGAAATTGGATATTCCAATAGATTGATTGATTTAATTATTTATATGACAAGCAAATAATATGATATGAGCCCCTTATTTTTTTAACTTATAACAATGGAAAAGTAAGTGAATTTTACACGAGAACCAATTATTGAGACGATTATTTCGCCAAAAGATGGTTACAAGATCATTGTAAGGAATTCTTCCCTTGAAAGTCATGAAGAGTATTCGGTGGATGCTATAGAAGTCGTGTCTTTTGGAAAGTCTTTTTTCTTTCGATCATTAGAAAGACCGAAATCTTTTTTAGTACCCGTCGAGAAGTACGAAATCGTAGAAACTAAAGAGACCAGAATGGTCATAAAAAAAGCTGTAGTAGAAAAATCGATTAAGATTGCAGGCGGAAAAACACCAAATATTTCTACAAAGCAAACTGTAGCTGAAAAAGCAGAAGATGGGCAGAAAAAAGATCGTAGAAAATCTAAGAAAAAGCCCACAGAAAAAGCACCACCCAAAGACAAAAAAATACAAGAGACGAATAAAGCTCTCGAAGGAGGTAGTAAAAAGGATGAAGTTAAAGTTTCATCCTCTGGATACAGGTCCTTACTCCCCCCCCCAAAGAGTCTCATCTCAGAAAATATGGAGCGGTATAAGAATATTGAAAATACTGCAGGCATTATTCCTTCCAAAAAAGTAGAGCCTATAGTCGAAAGTCCAACAGAGGAATTGTTGCAAGAGGAAATTGCGCCAGCTTTTTCTTTCGATGAAGCGGTAGAAGCAAAAGAAGAATTGATTGTTCCAATGCCATCTCTTGAAGAGGAGTTGCCCTTTACCCCTCCGTTTGCTGAAACGGAAGAAGTGGATCAAGGCCTTTTAAATAAAGAAGAGGAACCAAGTTCTCTAGAAGAAAAAAAAAATGAAGGCTACTCAATCGAGTAGTACTTGATGCAAAACTCTCTTTAGAGCTAGAATATTATCTCTAAAGAGAGTTTATGCTCGGATGGTGGAATTGGTAGACACAAGGGACTTAAAATCCCTTGACCGCAAGGTCGTGCAGGTTCGATTCCTGTTCCGAGCAACTAAATTATTATGACTTAGGTTGGAATCAGCCTAAGCCATTTTTGTAGAGGTCGATTTTGTCCAACCCCTGTCCAACTTTTCTGACGAAGAGGAAGCGCTACTAAGAAGGAGAATCTATGAATCGAGGATTATTCAACCAGGCGAGAGCTTTCATTTTGACCCTGACTATATTTGTCATTGCGGGTACCTCATTGTCCGGGAACGGATTGGTGA
>DAOWHK010000072.1 GCA_030641465.1 Parachlamydiales bacterium
CCCCCACAAGAAGGGTCCCTCCAATCACCTTTGAAATCGATACTGATTTATCCATAATACGCTCTAGTAAACACCGTAAAATCTCAAGACTAGCTAAAACCCTCTTTATTTTCACCTGAAATGCGCTGCAATGGATCTACTCACATCCCACCCCTAATACGCAGGATAAAAAACCCCATCTAACTACAAACTTATTACTTACATAGAAATAAAAAATGAACGTCGAAAGTAATATATGCTCATGCAAACTATTGATCTTTTAATTAAAAAAAATCACAACACAACTGCACATACAATAAGAACATATTAAATATGCATAAAGTTATTTCAAATGCAGAATGCACACACCCTTCCTTTCAACAAACACAGAATAAGTACTTATGCTTAAGAGTTTTCAATAGCTCCTATTCAATTAAATTTATTGCCACAAAGCCCAGTCCCTATCAAAAACATTTTCTTTTTGACCGGGGTCACTAGTTCCTTATTTATGCAGTAGAAAGTTACACAAATTTAAATTTACCCTCTAGCACTCAATGATCTCAGTTACATTTCAAGATTGTTTTTCTGTTAAGAAACCTGCACTTTCTGTTACAGATGACTCGGTGATTGCTGCAATAATAGCCGCACCTATACCGGAACCATCACTTAGAGGGCTAAGGGTTACATTGCTAATTTTTTCGTTTAATATCTCTGACAGAAATGTAATAACATAATTTTTATAATTATTACTTTTTTCATAAAGCGAACCGTCTATACCCACTATATGTCTCTCACACACCTGTTGATCCATCCATTTAATCACCGCTACCATTAAAGTAGCTGATAATCTAGCAGATCGAATCGAAATAAGTCTGCTCAATTCCTGAAAACACTTTCTTGTATGTAAATCAGAATAAGGAACCCCAAGTATGCGTAAATAATTGTCAATTTCTTTGAGATTTAGGGAGGCATCTCCTTCCATCAATGACATATGTTCTGTTGTTATAGTTCCAACTGCAGAGAAAAAACGCCGATCTATCTCTTTAAATATTAATCCTTTATCTATCAAATCAATTGTGACTAAACGTAATATTTCACCGAGGTACATTCCGGAAACAAGTTTCTCTAATTTTTGCTGCCCTGGATGAATAGAATTGCTGTCTAAAATTGCATCATACATATTCTGAGGGACTCTATCAAAATTTCCCCATCCCAAATTCACCATTATTCTATTTTTGGAGCTTTCAACCTTGACCTTTTGAATATTATCTATTTTTTCAGGATAACACGCGTCTGTACCCGTGCCCAAAATCACGCCCATACTACATAGAGGATTGCTATAATTTTTAGTGGCCAAAGTGGCAACAGCATCTAAGACAAGAGCAGACACCTGTATATTTTCTATCGATTGCCTTGTCAAAGCTTCATTGAGAGCTTTTACCACGTCTCGTCCAACAACTCCTGTTGCGGAGAATCCTTTAGTCCATTTGAGAAGTATACCGGAGGCAATATTGTCTTGTTTTACAGGAAAAGAAAATGTAAACCCCAATTTGATAGCATCATAAAAATTTATCTCATTGGCGATCATAAAATCCCTAATAGCAGCTGCAATGAAATCAAACAACTCCTCACCTGATCCACGCATTAGCGCTTTTTCAATAATATAGCTCTTCATAGATATGATGGTTGCATTGCGTGCACCATCTAATTTTACTGACATTACCCTGAAATTTGTGCCTCCCAAATCTAAGGCGATGAATTCACCTTTTTCATTTCCTTGAGGTAACCCAGTAAAAGAAGGGTGCATATTTAAGGAACTTGTCGTCCCAATGAGTCCCTTCTTCATTTCGATGTGAAAATCATCTATAATTTTCTGGGCATCGTTCAAAGAGACAAAAAATAATTTTTCGATTTCAGTAACAAATTCCGGTTTGAAAAAATCAGTGCTTTGACTATCAACTTTGTGATTGTTTGCATGAACAAACTCTAATCTAACAGATGAGCCTTCAACCTCAGGTCGAACATTAAACGAGAAAAAAAGTAGCCCCGACAGCATAAGTCCGATGCTGATTTTTATACTCTTTACGGCCTTTATACTGATGTTATTCCATTCACCTGACATCCAACTCCAAAAATTTGACGTGAGCACAATAGAAATCATAAATAGAGGCCAGATTATCGTGAGATGCAATTTACCCACGGCTACTTTATTTGAGTAGCTCAATAATACCAGTGATGCCCAATAGCTTAACCCCATCATAAGCGCAAAAACCCAGTATCTTCTTGTACCCATGATCACTAATTCCGACCAACTTTGATTTTTTATACTGCGATATAGAAAAAAAGAAAAATAGGGTAAAAATGCAAACGTAAGTATAATAGCCCAAATAACAATCATCGCACTTAATTCGTTTACTTCAATTGTACGTGTAAATTCTATTATTTTGGGGCTTGCAAGGTGATATGAGATTCCTTGACATGCTGATCCGATGCCAGCTGCGATAGATAATAACACTCCAGCTATTACCCGCTTATTATTATTTCGATTTTGAATTAATGCACCTTTTTCAATGCGAGCTGATGTTCCCTTGGTTATGGCCAAGAGAAAAATAGTTACACCTGCAATTTGCAAGAAGGAGTACCAAGTGAAAATGAGTTGATAGTCCATGAATAGCTCTACTAAAGCTACACAAACTGTGCTAATTGAGATTGAAATGGCAAAATTAAGCCCGATCCCAATACGACGGAAAGCTGTAGCAAAACAAATTTGTCCGACACCAAATAGCGTTCCACCGATGAATAGTATCCAAATTTGTGACGAATGAAGCAAGTTATTTAGCAGAGGCTGAAAATTAGGTAGGACTCCCAAACCTGTTGCACAAGGCAGAATAAACAACCCTACGCAAGAAAAACTTAGCCAAATCGATTCTTCTTTCCATTCAGTCATCCTTTTCACTGGGAGTGTAAATGAACCATTAATAAATCCGGCCACAAAGATGATTGCAAGGAGCAGCATTTAGTAGTACCTCCATGATAAAAAACTAATTAATTATTCTTCAAAACTGTGGCTATAGGACGTTTGTTTCGGTTCCAAGGTAACTTTTTCGAGAATCCACAGTGTCCCTGCAAGGCATTTTTGTTCTGTAAGTAATTGCAGTGGGACGTGTGTTCCATTTTCATCAAATTCATTAACCGAAAAGCTGCCTTTACCAATCAGCCAGTCATTATCAACACCGCCCGGCGCTGCTTTATCTCCTATTTTTATAATAGCATCTATAGGGATACTTGAATGTTGTACAAAATCAAACAGGGCGAGCTTCTTATCCACTCGATGTTTAGTTATAATAACACTTGGTTTAAAACTGGGATCAGCACCAAGCCTGGCTATTAATGGAAATGCATTCTTACTCAGCAGCTCATTCATAGAGTTAACGAGGGAAAGCGGGTTTTTTGTTTCATTTGGCAAAATAGTGATTTTATAGGGTGTGATGGTACATGTTTCACTATCCTCAAGTAATTCATTGCGGATGTATTGCACGGCAAGTTCTGCTTGATCAACTGAGATTTTATGCTCGTATAAGGTTGTTCCATCTAATGTATAACCATGAGCCCCATTATTAGAATATACATAAACATTTTTTAATAGTTCAGGTTTATTTTTCAAAGCCTCAGAAAAGGGGAGTAGCAATTTTTTCTCGAGAGTCTTATCTGTTCTAGCTGTATTAATGCCTACCAAAATCCCACTAGAAATGTATTCACATAATTTTTTAAGAATAGCATCAGGTATTTCTTTTGAATCATCGGTAATTGTTCCGTCAACATCAACAAAGACAGCATGATATGTGCATTTCAAATATTCATCGAGTCGATTTTTCATACTCTGTTTGAATTGAAGCTGTCTAACATCCGTCATGTTGGCTAAGGTGTTGAATTTTCTATCTGAATTTTTCTTTCTACAACGACCTTCGCGTATCTCATAGCCTGCCACATCAAGAGCTTGTAATTGCATCACCACTTTTGAAATGACATCACTTCTATGAAGTCCTACTTGCTTTGGATCAGCAACAGATAGCTCTATAAGTTCCAAACCTAGATGTCTAATTAAATCCCTATCAATCAAAATATAAGGTGAGTCATATTTGTGACGATCAGATAAATGAGTAATTACATAATCTATAGTACTCCCTGCGGTATTTCCATAAGACAGAAAATACTGCAGATCCGCAAGTTGTTGACCAAGGGTTTTATTACCTCTTTCAAGTGTTAGGTTTGCTATATGAATTTTGATGTTGTTTGATTCATGTAGTAGTTCTTTAATACCACAGGTCTTCAAAGTTGGAATAACATTCGAATAAAATGTTGTGGGCGCAAACAAAATCATTTGCGCTGAGCCAATCGATTCCTTAGCTTCATTAGAAGCTATTATGGGAACAGAATTACTCTTGAGAAACATTTGCTTCTCTCCTAGTGTTTTGTAATTGTAAAATCCCTGCTGTTCTTTTTCACTTAAAAGAGATTTCCACACAAAAACGTCTTCGATTTCTTCACCTAGGCAGCTTTGGCTTATATCTCCTTCGGAATTTAATAAGTTTCCCTCAGAAGTTAATCCGACAAGCCATAGACCCTTTTCATTATTTAAAATAATATTGGGTTTAACATGAAACTGCAGTTTGAAGGTTTCTATAGCTTTATTGTGTTGGTAATTTTCTGAAAATAATAGACCGGTATACACAATATTTCTTACGGCAAAGTCCCTTAGGTCAAATAGACCATCATGGTAAATTTCCCATTCCCTTACTTCTTGAAGAAATCCAGCAAAGGTCTTGGCTATTAGCTTTCTATACTTCGGTGTTAACGTGCTAAATAGTTCAAGTAGGACTTGGTCATGGATATCGGTTTCATTTTTTGCTATAACTTCGAGGTCAAGTCTTAGATTAGTAATGTCTTCCGTTTTGGAAAAGCGAAATTTTAATAGATTCTTTAACGCTGTATTTTCAATATACGATAAATCAAGAAGAGCAACTAGATTTTTAGAAATATCTGAAGGTCCCAATACATCAAATTCTCGCCTAATCGTTCCGTTGCTTGTTCCTTCTAAATCATCATATGCATTGATCAGCATATCAATTTTGTCAGTATAGTCGAGAAGGCCACCCGTTAACTGATTTGATCCCGTACCTCCCGAAAAGACAAGTATTTTTATATCTTCAGGTGTCCAAGCACCATTAAAAAAAATGTCGTAGATTAGCAAAAGCTCATTGATTACTGTATCTTTTCCAAGTTGAAAAGTAATTTGATTAGAAAAAATCTCATAGATATCCTCAGAATTCTTAATCGGAATGTATGAATTCAGATATTCCAACAATTGGTCATCGTCATGAAATTCACAGAGATTTTTGTTAAATACAATTGGTTTAATACCTAATTTTGAAAGAATAGCTATTTGATCAGTGAGTTTTGTATCAAAATGTATTGACTTGCTGTCAGGAGATGTGATTGGTATGGCAAATATTTGAATACTTAAAAAAAATGTCAGTACTAGATAGACAGGGAACCTAGTAAGTAATCCAATATTGATTTTCATGGTAGTATCTCCTCAGCTTCCGAAAGCTCTAAAAATAAGTTTTAATGATAATTGTATCCTCTTCTTGGATATCAATTTGATAGGCACCGTATGCTGCAGGAATAAGACAGCTACGTCCAGCCGCAACATCTGTGCTACTTTCATGATTCGAGACTTTCATAGGCTTATTTATACTTGTAAGTATGTGGCAGCTTTGCCCATTTGTACGATCACTCCAAGGACGAACAAGCCTGAGCTCATCAACATTGAAAATTCCTTTTGCATTTTCTAGCGCGTAACGTTGGTTATGCCCTTCTTGGATCATTTTCTTTAAAATCTTAGGAGCTTTAATTTCTGGGGTCATTTTTGCACACTTCTTAGCTTCTTCTAAGTGCAATTGTCGTGGGTTACCTTGTTGATCAACACGTCCCCAATCGTTAACTCGGAATGTCGTGTTGCTATTTTGGCAAATTTCTAGCAAAAAATTTCCGGCGCCTATTGCATGCATAGTGCCCGCAGAGATGTAATAGGCATCACCGGGGGCTGAATTAGTTACCTCGATATATCTGTCAATTTCTGGTGATCCACATTCTTTTATAAAATTTTCTGAATTAATACGCTCTTTTAAGCCTGCATAAATCTGAGCACTATGTTCCGCTGCAATAATATACCACAATTCATCTTTTGGTTCTGAACCAAGTAGGTTTATTGCAGATACTTTATTTGGGTGTACTTGCAGCGAAAGTCTACGTTTTGCATCAACGAATCTGATCATGATTGGAAATCGTTTTTCGCAGCATTTGTTTCCTATTAGTAATAAACGATAATTGTGCATGAGCTCTCTTAGAGTTGCCCCCTTTAGATCACCATTCTCCACTATACTTGTCGCATCATCTCTATCAGAAATTTCCCAAGATTCGCTATATGGAATTAATGTCGCTGGCAAGTTTCTGTTTAGACGAGTACAGAGCTTATCACCTCCCCAAAGTGCTTTTCGATATATTGGTTCAAAGAGCAAGGGATACATTTTTCGAATTTCTTGTTTCACTGGCTATCTCCTCTATCTTATTTAAAAGAATAATATCTACATTGTGTTTATTCAGTGCGTAAGTAATCGTGTCCGGAACCATTTAACATCGCTAAGACGCCACTGCGTTCTTGTTCCATCGTTCTCGTGTAAGCAGCTGATTGATTCATCGTGACGAATTCGTCAAATAATTCTGGTAAAAATTGCTCAGCACTACAAAATGTCAGCCGCGATGCAGCATCGACAAATTGCTGATTGTTTTTCACAAACTCTTCCATCAAAAGTTTTGCACGGAAAATTCTAAATGACATTGCTACCACAGTTGCTTGATCATAACCCTTGGTAAGCTTCAGTATTTCTCGCATATCATCTTCTGTGTTTCTTGTTCCCTCTTTTACAAAGATTTCTGGTTGTGGAGAGTGGGTGGATTCGAAGAGTGTTTTAAAGTACTTTGCTTGTACAGTAGCTTCCGAAATGTTAGATACAGCATTTTCGAAGATCTTATCCATATGATAAGGGCGCCCCCCCACAAAGGCAACATCGGAACTTCTGGAGCTTCCCCAAAGTGTAAATAGAGCTCTCACAACAGCCTGTCCACCTCCTAAATAGGCATTTTGAGAATTTGGATCTGAAATAACTTGGTCGAGGAATGTGCGGCGAATTTTACCCGAGGGTTTATGATATTCGATAGTTTGATAAATCCCCGATGGCATCCAGGTTCCTCGGGAGGTCCGAATAATACTGTGACCAAATGCCAGAATGATTTTTTTCATGATAGCTTCCTCTTTCTTCTTCCAAATAGTCTTCAAGTATTTGTTTGCAGCCAGTGGTTTAGATTAAACAGCTTTCATTAAGTAGCATATCGGCGCACAGTTCATGTGAAAGTTTTTCCATGGAGTCTGTGATTGTGTAGCTACCGGAAAAGTCTTGGTTTTTCGTATATGTGTTTGGAACAGCTATGCATTTCAATTCTGCACTTGTAGCAGCATTCAACCCATTTTCACTATCTTCGATAGCTAGTATCCTTGTCTTATCTATATTTAGTCTTTTGACGGCCAAAGTATAAATATCTGGAAAAGGCTTACTTCTTTGAACCTCATCACCTGAAGTAATTACGGAGAAATAGTTATAAAGCTTCAATTTGTTTAATAGGAGAATTAATGTTTGTCTAGGTGATGAGGAGGCTAATGCGAGTGTCCATCCATTATGTTTGAGTTCTTCAAGAAGTTCTATGACTCCAGCCATTGGAACTAATTGGTATGTGCTGATCAATGCGTGATAATGCTCTTCTTTTAGTGCGGTTAATTCTTCTAGCGAGAGTGGAATATTCCCTTTGAGAGTCTTCCATATTTCCTTTGTGGATTTTCCTACATAGAGTAAAAACTCCGCTAGTGAAAGCGGTTTATTATGATAGGTTGAGAGAACACTGTTGAAGGCTTTGTGTTGGAATGGTTCTGAATCTAGGATAATACCATCGAAATCAAAAATTACGGCTTTGGTTTCCAAATCGATATGATTTTTAAATTTGTCAATCACCCTATCAGGTTTATCAGAGCTGAAGATTTTTTTACCTAGAACAATAATGCCTACCCCCGCCTCTACGATAGCGGAAATATTGTTAAAATCAACGCCTCCATCAACTTGAATAAGAATTGAAGCATTGAGTCGATCAATCATCTCCTTCAGTTTCCTAACTTTATTCAAAATAGGATATCTGAACTTTTGACTGCCGAAACCTGGATCAACAGTCATGATAACAACCATATCGACTACGTCGTGAATGTATTCTAAGGAGTCTAGTGAAGTAGAAGGATTGTACGCTATGCCAGTTTTCAGTCCCCTATGTTTGATTTTCTCAAGAGTTCGATGTATATCGCTACATGACTCGATATGTATTGTGATACTATTGGCCCCGGCGTCAGCGATCGCATCAATATATCTAGCTGGATCTTCAACCATCATGTGAATGTCAAATTCGAGGTTTGTTTGTTTTCTTAAACAAGCAATGGTTGAAATGCCCATTGATATATTAGGGACAAACCTCCCATCCATGATGTCGATATGAAGGGAATCTACACCAGCAATTTCGGCCTTTTTGACTTCTTCTCCAAGCTTTGACTGATCAGCGGCTAATATTGAACCTGCAATTAACACCATTTTCTCTCTTAATAAGTTGATTCTTCCCTTGTTGGATACATACTAAAGTGTGTAAATATTTTTTTTCAATCAATTTAGAGCGTCAGATCCAATCCTTTCAAACATCACAACTAAATAAATTATTTAAACTCTATTGCACGTCGCGCCCTCATTATTCAAAAATACTATGGAAATGTGACCAGATCACCAATCAAGATGTAACAAGATCTGGTTCGTCAGTGATCGTGAAGTCAGGATATCAGGATAATAGACTAGTAAAAAGCGCCAAGCAACATATGCGATCGTTAAAGAGTAAAACAGAAAAAGGTAGAGAATCCAAGCCCCAATCTTACCAAAAGGCCCAAGCAAAAGCTTTGCCATAGATACAATATTTGCATCCTGAGGCATCCAATAACAAACCTCTAAAAGCAAAAGACCTGTTGCCGCACTAAATAAGTAACAAATCAAATAAATGACAGTCGCCGGCAAAAATCCCCCAAATCCTGTCACAACAGGCAGAGCGAGCATCCCCGCACCAATTGCCGTCCCCCCCACAAGAAGGGTCCCTCCAATCACCTTTGAAATCGATACTGATTTATCCATAATACGCTCTAGTAAACACCGTAAAATCTCAAGACTAGCTAAAACCCTCTTTATTTTCACCTGAAATGCGCTGCAATGGATCTAGCCACAAACTCACCCACTAATCCGGTGAAAAACACTCCACATCTAACTGCACGCTAACCACTTAACAGAAACCTAAAGAAATATGATGACAATAGTAATTATTAATATAAATTATAGGTAAATATTTAATAATGTGTTATAATATAGCTATAAACATAATAATAGGTTAATAAATATGCAAAGAGTTATTCCAAGCACACCACCCACGCTTCCATCCTTTCAAACATGGCGGTATAAATCCATATATTCAAGAATTTATCACGCCGCCTATGATGCCATTAAAACATTTAGCAACCATTTTAATGGCTATGTGACTGTAAGCGAAGAGAAATCGCAACAGTATAAAGTTTTATTTAGTAAAAACGATCAAAGCATTACCCTTAACAGAGTTTTAGGGCGTAAGAAATTAAGTAATATTGCATTCGGACACTATAAGCCCTATCTAGAAGAGAAATTCCCTCATTTACAATTAGAACCAAAATTCATTAATGGTTCAAAAATTAACAAAGATGAACTTCCTGAATTTCGTGAAGGAAAAACTCTGCTTGCAATTCCTTTCATTATTCAAAGAAAAATCTGCGGAATAATTCCGAGTGCACATATCGTCACAGCAGTAATCGACAGAAGCGATCCAGACAATACCAAACTGGATTTTTTTGATTCCAAGGGTTTTAACGTAAACGATTTATGGTTTGAAACGATACTTTCAAAAAATGAAACTCCGCAAACACTTGGACTCTTCATGGATATGATCAAAACAAAATATCAACCTAAAGTGATCGAGGAAAATACCACAAAACATCAATGGGACTCTCATAACTGCGGAGTTCATGTACTAAATTATATTTCAAAACGCGCTGCGCAAGAAGACACCACACCTTTGTCATATGAAGATGCTCAGCAAAAATATCGGTTATCGATTATTAATAACCTTTATTACCATCATGTTTCTTCAGCGCAAGACGCTCAGAAGCCGAATTCAGCCCCTAAGAAGGCTGAAGTTTGTGAAAAAACGACGCATACTGCTGTTCCAGTTCTCAGTTCATCTGTAAAGCCTCCAGGTGATAGTGAAGTTAGCGATGATCCTAGCTTAGAGGTGGTGTAGTAATTCCTCTTTCCGTATAATCCAAACGTAGAAATTACTTATCAATAAATTACTGCGTACGTGGATCCAAAAACTTATCATCTAAATGAGCATGGAATCGAAATCGACAGAATCGATCACCATGCACTCTATATTCTCGAGAAGCTGCAAACTCACGGCTACACGGCCTATTTAGTAGGGGGCGGCGTTCGAGACCTTCTGCTAAATCAAAAACCTAAAGATTTTGATATTTCCACATCTGCAAGACCTGAGCAAATTAAGTCGTTATTTTCTAATTGCTTTTTGATTGGAAAAAGATTTCGCTTAGCGCACATCAGGTTCGGCCGTAAAATTTTCGAAGTATCTACTTTTCGCGCAGGTGATGTCGAATCTGATCTTTTGATCACTGAAGACAACGTCTGGGGAAATGAAGAAGAGGATGTTTTAAGACGCGATTTCACAATCAATGGTCTTTTTTACGATAGCAGTAAGCAAGTAATTATTGATTATGTAGAAGGCTATCCTGACATTCAAAAAAAATATTTAAGAGCTATTGGGCAACCTTTTGTACGTTTCAAGCAAGACCCTGTGCGCATGATCCGCATGCTAAAATTTCAGGCGCGTTTTGGATTTGAAATTGAAAAAGAAATGCTTCTTGCTATTCAAGACTGCAAAGACGAGATTATTAAAAGCTCCCAGGCACGAATTTTAGAAGAACTCCTTCGGATGTTAGAACTTGGTTTTGCGCGTCCTTTTTTCAAATTGATGACGGATCAAGGGTTAATTCAACTTCTACTTCCTGGACTTGGCGAATTTTTAGAAACAAAAGAGGGCGTCGAGGTTTACTCTTATCTGAACGAAGTAGATATGATCCACAAAGAGGGGTTTTATCCCCCCATTGATCGCTCTTTGCTTCTTTCTTGCTTCATTTTTCCTCTTCTTGAACTTCACATCAAAAAGCACTTTATTGATCGCGACAAACGAGTTCATTTAGGAGAAATTCAACAAGTAACTTCTCATATTATTACAGAAATATTCCAACCTTTCTTCCACCTTCCTCGAAGAATTCGAGGAGCTATGACAGCTCTTCTAACGTCTCAGTACCGCATTACACCTGTCGATAAACGAAAAAAACGACCTATTCGCGTTCCAAAAATTCCCGATTTTCACTTAGCAGTGCAATTTTTCGAAATTCGTGCTCGCTTAGAGCCAGGATTGCAAGACTTAGCAAGGGAGTGGCGCGAGGCCTACGAAACCCATGGAATTCCTCCTGAGGACCCTCCTGTTAGGCGGAGACGTCGCAGAAGAAGACCTTCATGAAGTCCTATAGCGATACGATTAAATTTCTTGGGGAAGATTTAGAAAAGGGCGCTCTTCCTGCGCTTTTTTATTTCGCTCTATCTGCAGAAGACAGTTTATTGCTTTCTCCGTTCAATCAAATTGTAACTGAGCTGCAAAGTCCCAAGATTCGCATTTTTTCTATGACAATTCCCGGTCATGGAAATAATTTACCAAAAGAAGATGCCATCAAGTATTGGAAAAAGCACATGCAAAATGATAATAGTTTACTGGAAACTTTTTTCAGGGCAGCTAGCTATGAAATCTCCAAATTAAAAGAAAATGGTATCATCTCCCCTAATCAATTCGCAATCGCTGGGCTTTCAAGAGGTGCATTTGTAGCCATGCACATCGCAGCTAAAGTTCCTTGGATCCAATCAATTTTGGGATTTGCTCCTCTTACAAAATTATCAAATGCAAACGAATTTGCAGAAATTAAAACGAGACCTCATATCAGAAGTTTAGATCTCGACATGCAAATAGAGGCGCTTGCAAACAGAAGTATTCGATTTTATATTGGCAATCGGGATAGACGCGTTGGAACAACTCACTGCTTTGATCTAGTAAAGACTCTTGCAGAAGAGGCGTACAAGAAGAGAATTAGCTCCTCTCCAATTGAGCTAATTGTCGGACCATCGATTGGATATCAAGGACATGGAACATCTGATGAGACGTTTAGTGATGGCGCTTTGTGGATTAAAAACAAGCTGATGCTATGAAATCTTGCGATCTTTTTATTTTTGCAGGGGAATTAAGTGGTGATCTCTATGGAGAGCAGCTCATTCGCGAGCTGCGAGCACTAAACCCCTCTCTTTCTATTGCAGGTGTTGCTGGCCCTAAAATGCGACAAGCTGGAATTGATTGCTTAATGCCCATGGAAAAGTTCGAAATCATGGGGTTTATTGATGTATTAACCTCTCTTCCACGCCTTTTTTTCCTTTTTCGCAAAGTCAAAAAAATTATTTGCAGGTCTAAGCCAAAAGCTGTTCTTTTCATTGATTACGCAGAATTCAATTTAAAAATGGCAAAAACACTAAGAAAGAAGAAAATTTCGAGTAAACTCATCCAATTTATTAGCCCAAGCGTTTGGGCCTGGCGCAAAAACAGAATCTATACTATGGAAAAGGCGCTTGATTGCTTATTATCAATCCTTCCGTTTGAAAAGGAATATTTTGCAAAAACTTCTCTCGATGTCACCTATATTGGGCACCCTTTAAAGAAAAAAATAGACAACTTTACATGTGATAACGAGTGGAATAAATCACTCCCCTCTTTTCAAGGAAAAACTATCCTTTCTATTTTCCCAGGAAGCCGCAGTCATGAGCTGCAGAAAAATTTCCAAAAGCAACTAAACGTCGCAAAAACAATTGCAAGGGAAGAAAAAAATGTGCTCATTGCTATTTCTTCGGCCTCAAAGACCACATATGAAATGCTCAAAAAATACATGGACCCAAATGATCCAACTATTTTCCTAGTTAGGGAAAATTACACCTATGAACTGATGCAATCTACAGATATTGCCATTGCAACATCTGGCACTGTTACACTCGAGCTTGCGCTAAAAAGCATACCTACAGTTGTAACGTTTGCGATCACAAAGCTCGACTTATTTCTTGCTCAAAAAATATTTCATATCAATCTGCCCTACTACTCTCTTGCAAATATCATCGGGCAGCAGATGATTTACCCTGAATTATTTGGTCCCCACTTCACGGAAAAAAATCTCCACTCTGCATTAAAAAAATACTTTAAGAGTCCAAGCGCAAAACAAGACTGCATCAACCATTGCTTAAATATTAAAAATCTTATTGGACAAAAGGATGCCACAAAGGTCGCCTCTATGAAAATCCTCGAGTTGATTTAAAACCAATACCTCTATAAACTGATTCACAAAGTAAAAGAAGTTGTTTATGCAAGCTCAGTGTAAAATTAATATTGATCGTCTACTAGATGATCAGGTACTAACTATCAAGGAATCCCTCCCCCTTGACTTCATAGATATCA
>DAOWHK010000016.1 GCA_030641465.1 Parachlamydiales bacterium
ATTAATCTTTATATTTTCAATCTCAATTCCATGCTCTTTTGCAGAGTGTGTGAGTTTATAGTAGATCTCAGAGGATTGAAGAAGAGATTTTGAGGGGATGCACCCAACGTTTAAACAGGTGCCACCAAGATTTGGCTCTTTTTCTATGCAGACAGTTTTGAGCCCGAGCTGGGCTGCGCGTATGGCTGCGACATATCCTCCGGGCCCTGATCCGATTATTGCGACATCAAATGTTTCCATAATTAAAAATCTAACATAAGTCGTTCTGGATCTTCAAGATTTTCTTTTAAATGTACTAGGAATGTGACAGCTTCTTTCCCATCGACGTTGCGATGATCATAGCTAAGTGCCAAATACATCATGGGACGAATCTCCACTTGATCATCAATTGCAATCGGGCGTTTAACGATGGCATGCATTCCTAAAATTGCACTTTGGGGAGGATTGAGAATTGGCGTTGAAAGAAGTGATCCGAAAACTCCCCCATTTGTAATGGTAAAGCTGCCACCTTGCAGATCATCAATTGCAATTTTTCCATCGCGCGCTTTTAAGGCGAAATCTTTGAGCGATTTTTCTATGTCAGCGAAGGTCAGGGCGTCGCAATTTTTTACAACAGGCACCATCAGCCCTTTCTCTGTAGATACGGCAAGTCCAATATGATACGAGTGGTTTTGCACAATCTCCTCCCCTTCAATAAAGGCATTCACGGAAGGAATAGCTTTTAATGCGGAAGTCACAGCTTTGACAAAAAAGGACATGAATCCGAGCTTGACTCCATGTTTTTTTAAAAAATCTGGGCCTTCTTTTTTTCGAATTTCCATTACTTTTGTCATGTCCACTTCATTAAATGTGGTGAGCATGGCTGTTTGATTTTTAACTTCGACAAGTTTTTTTGCGACAATTCTTCGAAGGCCACTCATACGGGTGCGGGTTTGACTTTTTTCTTCTTTTTTTGGCGCTTCTTTAAAGGGCTCTTCTTTTTTAGGAGATGGCATTTCTTCTTTCAAAGGTTCTTTTGCAAGCGATTTCACAAAATTTTCTGGAGTATTTCTCGCCGAGCCTTCCTGAGGAGATTTTTGAGGCGGAGGTGGTGGTGTGACCTCTTCTTTTTTTTGCTCGAGGGCCTCTCCTTTTCCTTCGGTATCAACAGATCCGATCACTTGATCAATTGTAACTTTATCGTTAACACTCACAGATAAGGTCAAAATTCCTGTATCTGGCGCATGAATCACTTGATTCACTTTATCAGTTTCTAGCTCGAGGATTTCTTCCTCTTTTTTGACAAATGATCCGCTAGGTTTAAGAATTTGTGCAACGGTTGCCTCTGTTACGGATTCTCCAGCAGATGGCACTTTAATATCAATTTTCACTCTGAAAACGCCTGATTTAAAAAGGTTTCAAGTTCTAATTTATGAAGAGCACTCGTGCCAGCTGCCGTCGACGCTCCCATCTCTCTTCCTATATAGCGAAGTATCCTATTCTCTGGAAGGTGCTTTTTTAATAGAGGAGAAATATAGCTCCAAGCCCCAGCATTTTGATGCTCTTCTTGCACCCACGCAAAATCTTTTACATGTTTATATTTTTCGATAATTGCTTGCAATTTTTCAAAATGCAGTGGATAGATCTGCTCAATGCGCACAATTGCAATATCATCTATTTTTCGCTTTTCTCTTTCCAAAGCTAGATCGTAATAGACTTTTCCAGAGCAGAAGAAAAGGCGTTTTGGCTGGCTTATTGTATCGTCGATAATTTCTTGAAATGCTCCTTCATAAAAGTCTTCAAAGGAGCTAAGGGTCGGAGCGTAGCGAAGAGTCATTTTTGGAGAGAAAATAATGAGCGGATGTTTTGCGACGCTTAATCCGTGCCTTCTGTAAATGTGAAAAAGTTGAGAGGGAGTTGTGGGGTATACAATTTGCATGTTTTCTTCAGCTGCAAGCTGCAAAAATCTTTCGACGCGCGCAGAAGAGTGCTCTGGTCCCATCCCTTCAAAACCGTGAGGAAGCATCAATACGATAGAGCTTCTTGTGTCCCATTTTTGCTCAGATGTCGCAATGTATTGATCAATCATAACCTGCGCAACATTTGCAAAATCTCCAAACTGCGCCTCCCAAATGATAAGAGCTTTGTTATAGGTGATGCTATAGCCAAACTCAAATCCCATGACAGCATATTCAGAAAGGTGGGAATTATAGACTCTAAATGGAGCTTGAGACTCACTTAAGTGAGATAGCGGATAATATCTTTTTTCTGATTCTTGATCAACGAGCACTGCATGACGATGAGAAAAGGTTCCTCGCCCACTATCTTGTCCGGAAATTCTGACATGGATGCCCTCTGTTACAAGTGATGCATAACAAAGAGTTTCTGCCATGCCCCAGTCAACAATTTTCTCTTTTGAATCCCCTTCCACCATTTTTAATCGATCTTGAAGAATGCGGATAAGCTTTGGATGCGCATTAAACCCTTCTGGAACAGCGCAAAAAGTTTTTGCAAGATTTAAAAGAGTCTCTTTGGAAACGGCCGTTTTTTCCGGAGTAAAAAATGCATCTTTTTGCCGCTCTCTTTTCGATGCGAGCTTGACTTCTCCCGGTTTCCCCGGATCTTTTGTGACTTCAAGTGCTTTATCCAAACTCTCAGAAAATGTTTTTTCAAGACTTTCTGCTGAAGGAGCATCTAATACCTGATTTTTTACTAACTCGTCCTTATATAGATTGCGAATATTCTGTTTATCCTTGATCAGTTTGTAAATAAGAGGCTGAGTAAAACTTGGCTCATCCGTTTCATTATGTCCATATTTTCTATAGCAGTTCATATCAATGATCACATCGATTGCAAATTTTTGCCGAATCTCCATCGCAAGTCTTGCTGCAAAGACGCACGACTCTGGATTTTCTGCGTTCACATGAAAAACAGGAATTCCAAAAGCGGCTCCTATATCTGATGCATGAGTTGTGGATCTTGACTCACTCGGTCTTGCTGTAAATCCAATTTGATTATTCACGATAATATGGAGCGTTCCGCCAGTTTTATATCCGTTTAATTTTGCAAGTTGCAGCGTTTCATACACAACGCCTTGCCCTGAAAAAGCTGCATCTCCATGAATAAGTAGTGGGACAATGCTTTTTGCGCCGCCTCCGCTTTTTAGCTCCTGAAGTGCTCTAACACGCCCTTCTAAAACGCCATCTACGGACTCTAAATGACTGGAGTTGAAACAAAGGTCCACATGAACCTTTCCTCCACTTGGAGTTTCTACATCTGCCTCATAGCCAAGATGATATTTTACATCTCCGCTGCCACCAAAAGAGCCCGGCACATAACCGCTTTCAAATTCTCTAAAAATCATCTCATAGGATTTTCCTAAAATATTTGCGAGCACATTGAGTCTTCCTCGGTGGGCCATCCCGATCATGATTTCTTGGACCCCAAGTTTTGACCCAGAGTCGATAATCTCGTTTAATATGGGAATGAGCGTCTCTCCCCCTTCGATGGAAAATCTTTTTTGTCCCGGATACTTCATTTGAATAAAAGATTCCATGATCTCAGAGCGATTAAGATCGCTTAAAATCCGCACTTTATCCTCATTTGATAAATTGCACTCAAAATTCGGTTCAATTCTCTTCTGAATCCAAGCTTCTAGGTCATAACTATGCCGGTCCATATATTCGATTCCAACGGAACCTGCATAGGTTCTTTGGAGTGCATCAAGAATATCTTTTAATGGGGCCTCTTTAGTATCTAAAAAACCACAAGTTGGGAAAGTAGTTTCTAAATCTTCTTTGCTTAATTGGTGAGCTTCTAATGTCAGCTCTTTTGGAAGAGGGGGCGCTGTAACTTCAATGGGATTAAAATGGGCTGATCTATGTCCATAAATTCGGTACGCTTGAATCAAGGAAAAAATGCGAAGTTCAAGGCTTGCTCCCTCTGGAATGCCAGCAAGGCCGACCTCTTGACTTGCAAAATTCATCCCTTCAAAAAATCGTCTCCAACTCGGATCAATTTGCTCTGGACTTTCCTTAAATAGCTCGTGCAGATACTCAATATACTCGATATTTGAGAGGTTTGCGTAATTGAAAGGTTGACCTGACATTTTATACTCCACTTAAATTTCCCAAATAGCATAAATCACTAGAGGAAAACAAATAAAAAGTTGTTTTTATTTAATGCATTATGTAAGATGACGAAAATTTTACTTATCTTTAAGGAATAACTAAAAAGATGAATCTGAAAAGTGAACGCTTAAGAAAATTAGAAAAAGAATATGAAGATTTGAAGCAATGGCTACATTTAGGTCTTGTTCCGAAAAAAGATATCGAAAAGCATAAAAAAGAAATTGAACATCTCTTTCTAAAAATAGAAGAAGAAAAAAAACGCCTTATTGAGCTCAAAGAAAGTGGGGAAGTAGAAGAGTATGTCGCTCCAAAAAAGAACCCTCAAGGACGGCAAGCTTATCAAGAACCCCACACACTCCCTGGAATGGATGCAGAGTCAAGTGGGATGACGGAAGCAGGTCTTGATCTCGAAACAGAAACTTATGAAAACGATTCTGCAACAGCATCTGGCTCTGAAGATGGGGATGAAACGACATCAGTTGAGGAAGTAGAGGAAGACGACCCCTTTAGCGATAAAAACAGATGGAGAAGAGGTATTCTTGAGGATCCAGACGCCGATTCGTGGTAGATACCTCCCTATATACACAAACCGAGAGTCTAAACCTTGACTCCTGACTTTGGCAAAAACCCAAGCCTTGAATCGGTAAGTGTATATTTCCACATCCCTTTTTGCTCCAAAAAATGTCCCTATTGCCATTTTTTTGTACTCCCTGATAAAAAATCTTTGAAAGATCAACTCTTAGTTGGTTTTAAGAAAGAGTGGCAAGCAAAACTCTCCTCTCTTAAAAACAAAAACATCGTCTCTATCTACTTTGGCGGAGGGACCCCCACTCTTTTTGTAAATCCCGGAATCAAAAATCTTTTGCAGTGGACAAATGATCTCCACCTAGATCCGAACATAGAAATCACCGTGGAAGCAAATCCTGAAACGGTCACCTTAGCTCTCATGAAGGAGTTAAAAAGCTACGGCGTCAATAGAATCAGCATCGGTGTCCAATCGCTCGATAATGACCAGCTCCTCATTCTTGGTAGGGAACACTCTGCAAATAAAGCAATCGATGCTGTAAACATCACCAAAAAAGCCGGCATTGATAACATTACACTCGATCTGATGTACGATCTCCCTCACCAAACCCTGCAAAATTTCTCAAAAACTTTAGACCAAATAGAAAACCTGCCAATTACTCACCTATCTCTTTATAATCTAACAATAGAGCCGCAAACAGCCTTTTATAAAAAACGGGAAACGCTCATAAACCATCTGCCAAGTGATGAAAATTCCTTAAAACTTCTCGAGCTCGCATGCAAAAGACTCGAAACGATGGGTCTAAAAAGATACGAAATCTCCGCTTTTGCGCGAGATGGTGCCATTTCGATTCATAATACAGGGTACTGGAAAGCGCGCCCCTTTCATGGCTTTGGCCCTTCTGCCTTCAGCTACATTGAGGGCAGGCGATTTCGTAATATTGCTCATAGTAAAAAATATCTCGAACAAGAAGTTCCAATCGATTTTGAAGAAAAGCTAGAAGATGACGAGCATAAAAATGAGCTTCTTGCCATTCATTTACGCCTGTTAGATGGCGTCGATCTCCCTTCTTCCCAAAAAACCCATGTCCCCCTCCCCAAACTATCACTTATTAAACTGCAAATATTACATGCAGAAAAATATCTCGAACTTTCTCAAACAAAAGTAAAACTTTCAAATAAAGGTTTGCTTTTCTACGACACTGTTGCAACTAAAATAATTTAAAAACAAAACAAACTCTTTTTGTGTTACAATTACTATACAATTAACATAAAAAAAAGAGTTTTATATGTCATTTATAAATTATTTAACAAATCCTTTTAAAATATTGGAAACTCCCCCAACTGTCTCCTATAGACGCCAAGAGCAATATCAGACTCCCGAGGGAGTAAAACGCACTGCATTTTTCATCGAAAAGGGAGAGCTAGAAACACTTAGCCGTGCGCTTGAGACAAATATAGATTGTGGAAATTATAAAATGGCCCTTGCACGGGTGAGTCAAAAAAGTCTTAAGATTCTCAGTTATTTCATTTGGGAAGCCTCAAACATCGGAACGGACTCTGACAATCACTACGGAGAGAAAGAGCTCCACAAAGTGATTCAAGATCCAACAAATACTGATCGAATAACCCTCATTCAAAAAGTTATTAACGAACAAATAGAAAGAATTAGTAATTAATATTTTAAAAACCAAAGAAATAAATTGATGTGTTAAACTAACAGCCAATTTAATACAAAAAAAAGAGTTATATTATGTTTGTCGCAAACGCACTTGATACCAATATATTAGGAACACATCCAATGGATTGGATTGCTCCTCCATCAGATGAAACCCTGCTTTTGAGAAACTTTTTTCAAGCAAAAAAAAATCAACCAGCTAATGCTGCTCAGTGTCTAAATGCTTGGACTACGCATATCATGCAAGCTGCTAATGGGACTGATTCAAAGAAGGCAATTTTTGATAGCGCTGTGTTAAAGCTTAATCGCTCGAGCGATAATAACCCTAATATAAAAGCTGCAGTAGAGAGCGACGCGCGAAATAGCTTAGCAAAAGCCCATGCAAAAAATGATAATTTTCAAGGAACTGTCGATGAAAAAGCGAGGCAAATTGCAACAGACACTGGAATCCACCTTGGAATCGCTACCCAATATGTAACGACAAAACGTAAAGAAAGAGCTCTCTTTCTTCTAAATTCCTTCGAGCCAAACCTTCAGATTACAAAAGCTACAATCTATGACCAAAGCCTCAAAGCGTTATTTACTGATATTGCAAACCAATCTGGACTCTCCTTAAAGGACACATATCAATGCCTATTAATCGAAAAAAATGTATGGCATTTCACTTTTCATCATAATCAAGCTTGCCAAAATCTGACTGGTGGTAATGAGGATTGGTTTTCGTATATCAGCAATGATGATGCCCCTGTTATTAGAGCTCAGTTCTTAGAATCAAAAATTATCGAGCTGCGAGATTTGTCCCATGCGCAAAATCAAGCTGGAAGAATTCTTAAGGTACAAGAAAAAATACTTGCTGAGCAAGAATGTAACAAAGTAAAAATTCAGGATGAAATAGACGCCCTAGAAGCAGCTGATCCAATGAATCCCGATATCACCCGCAAAAAAGCAGAGTTAGAAACCCTTAAGCAAACACTTCATAATGCCGCTGAAACAATAAGAAATCCTGAAAAAGTTTTACTTGATATTATTGCTAATAATGAAAGAGCAGCAGCTGTTCACATTCGGGATCATCAAGAGCTCGTTACATTTTTTAACCGACCTGAAACGGCTCATCCACATAAAGTTGATATGGAAGCTTCTCAAAGAATATATGCAGGAGCGATTGATCCTACAACTCTTACGAGTAAATCTTGCAGAACAGAAAAGCAGCAGCTAAATGCTCTTCTTTGCGCAATCAATGGTAAAGAGGGAAAAGTTCATGGATGGCTTTTTCAGCAAATTCTAAGCAATCTTAGCGATAAAACAAAAGAGCTGCTTTCGTATTATACCTGGGAAATAGATACAAATCACGATCTTAATACAGACCCGCAGCATGGAGAGAACATATTAAACAATGTTGTTTATGGCCATGCAGATTATGATATTGATTTAGACTCTGCAAATAAGGTTAAAAATGCACTTGAGCAGATGCTTGGGCGTTAATTAACGCTTTCGTTTTTTGTAAAAACCAGAACTTGTCCCAGGCTTTTTTTTGAAAGAGGCTTGGGATTTTTTTTCGTTTATTTTTGGAGCTGCAAAAACAAAGACTGCAGGCGTTTTTTCAAGAGGGGGAAGAGTGCTTTTTCTCCACTCATTAATTGTTTTTGTCACTACCCTTTGAGATGGAAGTGTTAGGTTCCAGGAAACGGAGAGAAACGTGTCTTGTGGAAGAGTGCAAGTGAGCTCATTTAACATTTTTTCTGTGCGGTAAGGCGCTTCAATAAACACATGCGTGTGACTTTTCACCGCTGCTAGGTCTTTTAGTTTTTCCAAAAGCTCCTCTTTTTTTCGCGGAAGATAACCATGAAAACTAAAATGATTTCCAGAAAGACCAGAGAGCATAAGCGCATAAATGATAGAAGATGGCCCAGGAAATGTTTCTAACTTTATTTGATGCTGATGAGCTTTTAACACAAGCGAGGCTCCTGGATCTGCAATACAAGGCAGTCCGCAATCAGAAATAAGTCCCCATTTTTCTTTTTTTAGTAGCGGCTCTAAAAGCTCTATGAGTTCATGCTCTTTTGTATGCTCTGAAAGCACTTTTATAGGAATGTCTCGAAAGGTTTTCGGAGATTGGTACAAAAAGCGTTTTAAAAAAACCCGTCCCCCTTTTTCACTCTCCGCAATCAAGCCATCGATTTGAGAGACGGCTGTCTGCACAGCTGGCACTAAATACTCAGATATTTCGAGTGTCTCATCTAGCAAATTCGGAAGAAGAATAAGAGTCATACAGCCGCCTGTTTTTTATAGTGCATTAAGGTGAGTGTAAAGGTATCCCATAAAAGATCTATTGGTATCGAGGAAGATTTTGCGCGAGTCTCCAACTCTGTAAGCAAAGCAAGTCCTTGCCTAAAGTATTCCGAAGTATACACGCTTGCAAGCCTTTTATATTTTTCGAGTGACTGTAGCCGGAGTTTTGAAAGAGAGCTTCCAAGAGAAATACTTGGATACTCTATGGAGCGCGCTATCTGAAGCCCATTTTGGAGATGATAGCGGACCTGCCCAATTAGAGGGAAAATTTCCTTACTATCAACTTTACTTATTAGGGCAGACGCTGCCCAAACAATGTCTTCGGAATATTGCCACCCTTTTTGCAGAGTGCCATGCACTCCAATCGCTTTTACATCTTCTGCTGTAATAGAATCGTTTGGAAAGGCATAGCAAATCAGTTTTTCCGCTTCTTGGAGCGCTGAAGAAAGCTCTAGATCATCTTTTGATAGGATAAGAGTCAGGGCATCTCTTTCTATTTTTTTTTGCTCTTTTGCAAAATAGGCGATTACACTTTTTTCGATCCGCGTTTTACGCTCCCAAGGCTTTTCTAGACTAAGATCAAGAATAACCATATCCTTTAGGATTTCTGAATGGAGCTTTGCGGAGGTTCCTGTGAGAATCAAATAGGAATTTTTCGAAGAGTGCAAAAGCGCCTTTGTTAAGGGCTCAAAGCCCCCTTTTTTCACTTTCTCTATCCCCTCAAAAATCACAACCTTTTGCACGCTTATAAGAGATTCTACCGCAAGCTCATCAGCAAGTGCCGTAACAGTTTCAGATTCACTAGTAAATCTGATTACATCAGACTTTGGGAGTGTCTTAAGAATTTTGTTTGCAATCCATTTTTGCTCGAATAGCGACGGATTGATTACTGCGTAAAATCTCGGCATCTCAGGAAGGGAGGCGCTCTTTAAGTATTTTTCGAAGACTTCTAAATTGTGAAATTTCATATCACATAAGCTTACTCGACTTTCAAGCTTTTTTCAAGAAGTCCACATAAATTTCTATAAAATAAAATTTGAACATGTATAATTTCCATAAAAAATATAGATAAGCAATGGTTCTTTCAAGAGATGCTCAAACGATACAAAACCTCGCCTCTACAAATTGGTCCAAAAATTACATTGATTCAAATCTTATAGTTCAACGGCGATCAAGCTGGAGCTTCTATAGAATTGTCACCTATGTACTTACCCTAGAATTTTTAAAATTAAAAGATCCCTTTCAGGAAATTAAATGGATCCATGTAGCAGATTCATTGCACAAGTTTATTCTTACACATCCAGAACTCCTCGAAAATCCTCAACTAACTCCTAGTTTTGAGTCTATTACGGAAAAACTCTTGGTCATGAAACAAAAAAATTTTATGACTAAAAATCGTGAATCAAAAGCAGTAACAGATCTTTGCATTCAGACAATTCGAAATCAAAGCCCGGAAAGCTCCCTTCCCTTAGTTCATAGTTTTGCTGGAAAAGATGGGACTCACTTACACTTTGCCCCCCTTGAAGAAATAATGACTACGGACATTCTTGAGTATAGAGAAAAGCTCGTGAAAAAAATAAAAAAACAAAACATTCGACCTGCGATTAAACCCATTGAGGTACAAGCAGTTGCGCTACTTTTAGCAATCAAACAACTCGTTGATTACCCAAGTATCAGATTCGAGCCCCTCAATCAAAGCATGAAAATAAATCAATTTTTTGCTTTAAAGCTTAAAATGCCCCTTAAAGCGTTTAATGCACTTGAAAGAGAAATTCTAAAAGCCATCGACTATCAAACGCACATCCAGGACCTTGCACATTGCAGGCTTGATTTTTAATAGGTCATCCTATACCCTCTCCCCTGCGGGGGGGAAGGAGAATGCATGAAACAAGCGATCGTAAAAGAGCGAAAAGAAATAAAACCCTCGCTCAAAGAAAAGAAACAAGCGCCAACCAAGGAATTACCCAAAAGAGTCTTAACAGCTGAGGGTGTAAACCGACGTTATAATAAAGGGTGTTAACTCGATAAAAGAGGTGTATTCATGAAGAATTTAAAAGGAAAACGTGTATTTGTAGCTGGAATTGGCGATGACCAAGGATATGGTTTTGCAATTGCAAAGGCCTTAGCAGAAGCTGGCGCTGAAATATTGATTGGCACGTGGACCCCGATCATGAATATTTTTACAACTTCCTGGAAAAATGGGAAATTCGATGCCTCAAGAAAACTCTCAGATGGCAGCCTTATGGAGTATGCGAAAGTCTACCCACTAGATGCTACATTTGACACACCTGATGATGTACCCGAAGAGATTAAAGAAAATAAACGTTATAAAAGCGCTTCAGGCTATACCATTTCTGAAGTTGCAAACGAAGTAAAAAAAGATTTTGGAACGATTGATATTTTCGTCCATTCCTTAGCAAATGGACCTGAGGTAAAAAAAGATCTTTTAGACACTTCTAGAAGTGGATACTTAGCAGCTATTAGCTCCTCGTCCTATTCTTTTATCAGTCTGCTATCACACTTTGGTCCTATTATGGCCCCCGGAAGCTCCTGCTTAAATTTAACCTATATCGCCTCCGAGCGCGCTGTGCCTGGATATGGCGGCGGAATGAGCTCTGCAAAAGCGGCCCTTGAGAGCGATACTAGAACCCTTGCATGGGAAGCTGGAAGAAAATGGGGCGTTCGCGTCAACTCCATCTCAGCCGGACCTCTCGGGAGTCGCGCCGCAAAAGCCATTGGCTTTATCGGTGCCATGATCAATTACTCTAAAAATAATGCCCCTTTGCAAAAAGATTTAAAAGCGGAAGAAGTCGGGAATTCCGCCCGTTTTCTTCTATCAAGTGATGCATCAGCAATCACTGGAGTTACGCTCTATGTCGACAATGGAATGCATGCTATGGGCCTAGCAGTTGATAGTCCTTCAATCACAGACCTGTCTTAGAACAGTTAAAATGCCCATGTCGTTTGCAGGAGGGGCAATAATATCTGCAATAGCAAGAAGTTTTTTTGGAGCGCTTGGCATCACAATTTTGATGTCAGCCTCCTCTAGCATTGTAAAATCATTATTATCATCGCCAGCAGCAATTAAGGGCCGCTTTAATTGATACTTTTTCATAAGACTTGTAACAGTACATCCCTTCACAGCGCGCTTGTTTGTTACGAGCGTTAAATAGTATTCGGGGCATATTGGATCTCGAATAACAGAGGTGCGAACATCCTTCACCTCCTCTAGCATCTTTTCTAAGATCTCCATCTCTTCTTTTGATCCAACGCATTTAATTAAAGGAAAAAGTTGCTGCTCTACTTCTTGAAAATCTTCAACTTCTTGCCAAAGCGATGCCGAAAGGTTTTTTAACTTTTCTAAATAGAGTAAAAATTTAGCTGAACATTTTTTCGGCCGAAAATAGCAAAAATCCCCCTTTTCAAATCCCGAATAAATCAGCATATCATTTTCAAAACTTTCGTAAATTTTATCGAGTGCATAAAGGACATCCATTCTCAAATAATTTTGCAAAAGAAGCTTTTTCTCAGGCATCTGCAAAACATCTGCACCATTTTGCACAGCAAGAAGATAGGGAAACTGCACCTTCTGAATCGCAGTCAACGCATAAGATAAAGCGCGACCCGTTACAAAAATAATCTGCCAACCTCGTTTTTCTAGGCTTTCCAAATATAAAATAATTTCATCTGGAATCAAATGTTTATCAGTTGTCATTGTCCCATCAATATCAAGTGCAATTGTGCTTGGCATAAGAATAAACCCTATAAAATAAACTCCTCATTATTCTATAGTTTTTTCAAAATAACCATCAAGGAGAGTCCTTTGAAAAAAATTTTATTTCTTATCTTCCTATCCCTTTCCTCCCTAATCATCGCAAATGAAACTCCAGAACCTATGAAGTCAACAATTCAAGAAACCACACTTTCATACGAATCGGCCTTTATGAAAACAATGCTCATTTTAGCCCTCATTGTAGTGCTTATGGGCCTTACCTTTTGGATGTTTAAGCGCCTTTCCCAGTCCCGCGTAAAACAGCAAAATTACATGAAATCGATCAAAATCCTGGAAAAAAGACCCATTAGCCCCAAATCAATCCTCTATCTCATTGAAGTTGCCGGAAAGCAAATTCTCATTGCGGAGTCACAAATTGAAGTAAGAACAATTCAAAATTTTGATTGGCCTAAAAAAGAAAACTTTAATGAAAACTCTATAAACCACAATTAACATTGAATTAAAGCAGTCGTTCATCTACTGTTTAAAACAAATTAATTTAAAAGAGGTTTTATGAGCACAGAATCTATGTCCATCCAAACTGCATGCAATAATTTTGAGCAAATTTATTTTGGAAAACATCACGTATTAACAAGTGATAGTGAAGGACAAATTAGTTACATATATTCTTTTAATCTACTTGGAAGAATCATCCGCTGCATTAAAAATCTCTTTTCAGGTAGCGAAGACGAGCGGCTACAACTTGCTGCCCTCGAAACACTCAGAACAATTCGTCAAAATCAAGTAGATCACCCTGAAAGGGACTCAAGTATAGTGATTCATCATGGTCTATGCTGTGGCACATCCCACATAGGTTTTGATAAAATTGCACTGCAAATCACAAGTGATGAATACAATTTCCCAATCGGCCCCTATCCCCATCAAGATAGGCCAAATTCCCCTCTTATAGAATTGCGAGAGATAGCAATGCAAGTCCTTACATTTGCAAATGCACACCGAGTTGAAAGAAACATTCCTTTTTTCTCTGACGACATTAATTTTTGAATAAAATAGAGGTATTATGCGAGCAGAAACTGAATATGAAAATCTAAAACAAATTTATTATGGAAGAAATCACATATTAACATGTAATTCTGATGAAGAAATTAGTTACATCTATTCTTTTAATCCAGTAGGAAGAATTTTCAGATTTATCAAAAATCTTTTTAGTGGGAGCGAAGATGAGCGGCTGCAGCAAGCAGTGCTAGAAACTTTAACAAGAGTTAGGGCCTATCAAAACACTCATACAGCCAGCTGTACATTTACTGTTGTAGATCGAAATTCCAGCGAAGGTCAATCCACAATCGGTATGGATGCACTTATGGTGCAAATCATAAGTGATGAATACAACCTCCCAATCGGCCCCTATCCACGAGAAAACAGACCCGATTCCCCTCTTATCCAAATACGTGAGATCGCAATGCAAATACTTACTTTTTCAAATGCAGTAAGACTGGAAGCAGACGTTTCTTACGACACGAATAATGTAGAATTTTAAACAAAAACCTTAAAACGACAATGAACCCAACTACTTTAGGAGACAATATGAGTACAATGAATATTCATCAAGCACATGAAAATATGAACATGTTAATGCTTGGAAAAGGTCAAACTCTAACAACAGATAGAAGTGGAAATATCTCCTACATATCGAATTATAATATCATTGGTCGCATCATGCGCATTGTTTACAATACAATTTTTGGCAGTGAGCAATCGAGACTTCACGGAGCAACTTTAGGAACATTTGAAACTATTAGAGCAAATTTTGGGCAAGAAGATAATATTGCCCAAGCAAATGTAGAGGGATTTTTCGGCAATTGGTATGCCGAAGGTTATGATAAAATTTGCATCCGGGTCATTGCAGATGAGTACCACTTTCCTGTCTCGGCAACGCCATCGATGGACTGTGAGACCGACCCTAGTGAAACGCAGCCTGATATAGCCCATCTTATTCGCGAAGTTGCTATAAGAATTATTCAAGAGACTTTAGGACGAAGAGCTCGAGTAAACGTGCCTTTTTATAACGAAATCCGTCCGTACTAAAATTCCTGCTTAGAAAGCGTATTGTTTATTAAAAACTCTTAAACTGACGATTAATTAGATTAAGCTTATAATCATAGATTATTAAGTTAGTTTAAGAATTTTATTATGGCAGCCATTTCCTCTCCCCAATTATACACAAACCGATTCAAGCCTTGGATTTTGACTTCATCGGCTTTTCTTTAGAATTTTATCCTCACTTACGCCTTGACTATCCGCAGTGTCACTTACTCCTGATAAAATTCTAAAGGACCTTTCTTGTTTAACTCCCAGAGTATTGATTAGGCTTAACCCGCCTACTTTCTACCTTGTTAGATTGTGAGAAATTTATAAAAAATTCTTTTACATTAATGTTAAGAAAATGTTAAGTTTTTCAAGATTTTCCAATACATAAGCCAAGGGATTTAATGTTATCAGCAATTTGCAAATCGATATTGCTGCCTATCTCTTTAATATCCTTTATTAAAGAAGACAATTTTACAGTAGCCTACAAGGATTCTCTTCTAAAACTTACTAAGCCTCAGGAAATTTTTTCCATGGCAAAGGAAGATTTTAAGACATCTCTTTTTCCTCTAGGAGTAACGGAAAAATTTACAAGTAATGAAAAATATCTGGCAAGTCTTATAGCGTCAAACTCTATTCAGATTCAAGAAGTCAGCACAGGAAAAATTTTGCATGAGCAATTAATGGATGTGCGGTTTTCCACGATTGCTTGGGAAGAAGAGGGCTTTTATTATATTAAAAGAGGGAAAAGAGAGCAGGTGTATTATCACCGAATAGATACCCCTCAAACAGATGATGTCCTTATCTACCAGGACCTCTCTCATCCTAAGCGGATTTATCATACCAAGATCAGTCAAGATCATAAATATCTTACTCTATATATGTTTGATAAAAAAAATTGTGGTTGGGGAATTTTTGTAAAAAATCTATCGGAAATGGAAAAGCCCTTTCATGTTGCTTTTTGTAATATTTGTTTATAGTTATAGCGCATTTTGTAGATCGATTTCTGTATTTTTATGCAGCATAAAATAGGCCGAAAGAAGCCACATGGAAACCATTATTATTGGGCCAAAAAATAGGGCGGAGCCCTGTAATTTTTCTGGGATAAATGCTTGCAATCCGAGGATAAAAAGCGTTGCAAATACTTTGGATGTGCGGTAAGCAAAGATATCAATCAAAGCTTTGGCTTTAAATTTCTCTTCTAGTTTTAAAGGAACATATAGCATTTCTTTAATAATATTAAATACGGAATAATCACATCCTTTGATTGTAATATAGGAGTAGCTCAGCATTCTAAATGTCGGGTAAAAAAAAGATCCAAGAGCGTTTACCAAAAGAACTCCTGGAATAATCACATGACTTCTTTTTAATCCAAAACATTGAATCAGGATAAAACTTCCAAAAAATTGCAGTGTAAGATTCACAGTATTGATAATTCCCCTAATAGATCCAAAAAACTCCGTTCTTAAATCTTGATTCGGGATCGTTTTTTCAAGGTGAGCTGAGAATTGATATTCAATCAACGTGGATGAGAGTTGCATGAATACAACAATTAGCAAAATATATTTTAAGGTTTGAGAGCTTTTTATGAGCAAAAATCCATCAGAAAACTTATTTTCCAATTTTTTCATCTGCACATCTTCGTAAGAGCCGGCCCCAAATCCACTAACTTTTAGGGCAAAATAAAATACTAAGAGAAATATGATAAATAGAGGCGCTGTAAAATGTAAAAGGAGGACAGATCCGACTTTCACTGCAAGAAATGCAGGAATAGTACTTCCCAAAATAGCTCCAATTCCACCAACACCAAAAATTATTCCATAAAGATATTTCGCACGTCTTTTATCAATTTTTGCTTGAATCACAGACCAAAGCTGCTGAAACATTAATAAGACATAAATATCCTTCCATAATACCAAAGCAAATATCGCGCTTTTGACTTCTTTTAAATAATGCACGGCCATCTCACTTACGCCAATTGTAAAGAGGACAACGCACGCTGCCATCTGAAAACAACCAATTTTTGGTAAAAAGCGATTATAAAGAGTAACAACAAGAAGGTTAATTGGAACCATCACAAGCCAAACATAAGGAAAAAATTTAACTGTATATGTGGAGAGAAAAATCGAAACGCAAGAGGGTTTAGTTACGGCATACTCTGCAGAAATGATAAAGCTACAAAGCATGGCAAAAAATATAAAATATTTTTCAGCCTTGCTATAACTGCTAAATTCAGATTTGATAGCTGTTAGTACGCGCTTCATATGTTAAAAAAAATTATTGAATCGATGCAAAAGATTATAACGGATCGCGGCTACTTTGGCACCGATTAAATTTTGCAGCATATTTTAGTGGAACGCCTCGTACCCATGGTCGATAGCTATTACAAAAATCCACACGCTGACCAAGAGGTGGATGGGTGCTTCTCCAAAAAATATATATGGGCCCAGGTCTTGGATAGGCTAAATTTTCCCTTTGTAATTTGACAAAAGCCTCTGCTGCGGCTCTATTATCCTTTGTGATTTCTAGGCCAAAAATGTCCGCCTCGTGCTCCATAACCCTTGAGACATAATTAGAAAGTGGGGTGGAAAGTAACATAAATGCCTGAAAAAGCACTAATAAAAGGGGCAAAGATGCAATATCTCCAAGGTGTGTAAATCTAAATTTGATCGAAAATTTACGAATTGCACTCTTTGCGAGCTTATCAATCAAGTAGAGTCCCAAAAGTGCTAAACAAGAAAAATAGGCCAATCCATACCACATATGATGAAGCACATAGTGCCCCATCTCGTGCCCCATTACAAAGAGTAGCTCTTTTGCAGACATTCCTTGAATAATCGTATCTGTAAGTACAATCCTCTTTGTTTGACCAAAACCTGTGACATATGCGTTCATCATTTTCGTGTCTTTGCTTCTATCCACTTCATATACACGGCTGCCTTCAATTCCTGCGCACTCTGCTAATTGTAAAATTTGCTGCTCTAGCTTTTTATCCTTCATGGGGCCATAGCGATTGAAAATTGGGTCAATCCAAACAGGCGCTATCACTTGAAATAGGAGCATTATTGGAATAGAGAGAAGCCAGGTATAAACCCACCATTTTTTTGGGCTTTTTTTTATCAAAAGATAGGGAATCCAAATGACGAGTAGACCAATTCCGAGATTCACCCACCCCGATTTTACAAAATTAATCAGCCAGTCATGAAAAGTTTGAAAGGAAAGTCCATAATCTTTAAGCCTAATGTAAGTTAGGTAGTAGGTATAGGGCAGGTTTAGGATGAGTAAGAGCAGATAATAGAAGATAAAATAGAGTATCACCTCAAAAAACCAAACCCTGCCAAGAGTGCGAGCAATATTTCTAATTTTTGCGGAAAATCCAGTAAAAAGAATAAGTATGGGGATAATCAGCTCAAAGCACCTTGAAAGAGCCCACAAAATATTTCCACTTCGATAAAAAGAAACAGCTTCTGCACTAGGAGGTGGCACAGAAACACTATCAAAACAAAAGGCAAGAGAGGTATTTAATAAAAGAAAAAGAAAAATACTTTTTTTCATAGGATATTTTGCATCTCTTTTTCCTGTTTTGCTGAAATATAAATCCAAGTCTTAGTATTTGAGGGAATCTCAATTTCTGTAACTTCGCGTGAATTTACAACTGTGCCATTTTTTCTAATCACTGGAAAGGAAACTTCAGATTCTTGATCTATTGCTTGCTCTTCAATGCTTAAATGCAGCTTTTGCATTTTTTTAAGCTTTTCTGCTGGAATTGTTTCTGCAAGTACCGCCTTATACGTACTGTCTTTAAAATAAATGGCTCTTGCATCTTCACTAGATTTATGTGTTGGATCTTTAGAAATTCTATTGATGAGTGCGAGCACTTCATTATCTGTCAAACTTATGTAATCGTCGACAGTTGCTCCTTGAATTTCCTTCCGGAAATTTTCCCCCATAAATCTTGATAAATGAAAATTATAGATTTTCACCCCTTCATATTGATATATCCTCTTATGCATAAAATGACGGGAAAGAAGGAGGGATGCACATGAATCCATTCCATTTTCATGCATTGCAAGCTCAAGCTCATTGTTTCTTGGGATTACTCGAAGCATTTCAATCAATTGATGATAATCAAAAAGGCCATAAGCAAGGCCTGTATACTTAGCGTCCCGAAGTAAGTAGTCAATGCGATCGGCTCCAAAAAAATCCCCAGTGATAACATTTGAAAGTATTTTTATGATCGGCGTGAAGGACGTGACATTCATCTCAGGCGCGATCTGCTTTAATTTAGATCTTCCAATTGCTACTTTGCAAATATCTTCTAGAACGTTGCAAGAAAAGGATGCTGCATCGCATTCTTCTTGGAAAGAAGACCAGATTGGGACTAAATAGTGACTATTAATAAGGCGATAAGTCCATTTTTCATGGCCCTCGCTTCCAAGCAATGTTTTTTCGGCAACATGGGAAAAAGGAAGATGACCAAGATCATGACATAGAGCTGCAAGCCTTACTATTTTTCTGTAATAGTAATGGGTAAAACTCCCCTTTTTTGGCATCTGCGATGGCGCATCTTCTTTTGTAATCTGATCATACATTCGCGTTGCGATTTCCATAACCCCTAAAGAATGCTCAAACCGTTTATGTGTACCACCTGGATAAACAAGAAAAGTAAGCCCTAACTGATGAATATAGCGAAGGCGCTGAAACGGCCTTGATTGCAACAGATCTTCTTCATATTTCTCAATTTGAATAAACCGATGAAGCGAGTCGTAGATTTTATACATGTAACTTGTTTTTCTCTCCTCTCCATTTCATAAAACCGTAGATCGGAATACTACTTAGTAATAAAAGCGCTCCATAAAAAACGATTTCTTGCCCAGCGCTAACTACGGCCCAAAAAGAATAAATAAATGCAAGTCCTGAAATACAAAGAGATTTAATCAGTGTTTTTTTAGGAATTTTTTCTTTCATTCTTGCAAAGATAATCACCTCAGCCATTGTGGTATAGAGGTACGCAATAAGTGCTGCAAGCGTTGCTAAGGAAATGATAAATGTAAACTCATCCACAAGCCCTTTCTGATAATTTAGCAAAAGTAGCAGCGTTACAAGCGCTGAAGAAAGAAGGATTCCATTAATTGGCGCTCGATTTTTTGTAACTTTTGCAAAAAATTTAGGAAAAAGATTGTCTTTTGCAGCAGCAAGTGGGATTTGTCCTTGAAGTAAGACCCAACCATTCAAAGCTCCAGCGCATGCTATCACAGCTGCCGCTCCCATAATTAATCTTCCAGGAGTTCCAAGCAGGTGCCCTGCAAAATCTGCAAAAGGCGCTGTCGAATGAGCCAGTACATTTGCAGGAATCACTCCCATAATGGCAATTGTACTTAAGATATAAACTATCGCCGTAATCCCCGTGCCAATAATGGTCGCTCTTGGGATATTTTTTTTAGGATCTTTTACCTCGTCTGCAGGAATAGATGCTGATTCGAGTCCAAGAAAGGCCCAGAGTGTAAGCATTGCACCACCTGAGAGTGCAGAAAAATCTGATTTTCCACTTAGGTTAAATTCTGCTAAGTTCACCCCTTTAATAAAAAAGAGTCCAAAAAATGCAATAAGAAGAAGGGGTACAAATTTTAATATGGTAAGAATAAGCTGAATAATTCCTGCAAAATGCACTCCAATCACATTAATGATTGTAATTAACCAAACAACTCCAGCTGTTACAAAAAACGCTAAGAGAGGATTACCCTCTAAGGATGGAATAAACGTGCTTAAATACCCCGTAAAAGCCACTGCAATTGCAGCGTTACCAACCCACATATAAATCCAGTAATTATAAGCGACTTGAAAGCCAACGAAATCGCCAAAACTCTCGCGGCAATAAACATAAGGTCCTCCGGTTTTTGGAAAGAGAGTGCTTAATTTTGCAAAAACAAGAGCAAGAAGCATAGCCCCAATTCCTGTTGCAATCCAGCTGAAAATGGTAATGGACCCATACTTTGCAAGAGATGCTGGCAAAAGAAACACACCTGAGCCCATCATGTTTCCAACAACAAGAGCTGTGAGCATCCAAAGGCCAAGTTTTTTTTCCGTTTTCAATTTATCCTCTTCTA
>DAOWHK010000122.1 GCA_030641465.1 Parachlamydiales bacterium
ATCACTTGATGTTCTTCTTTATTTTTTGCCCATTCTTCATGAATGCCTTGCAGTTTTTTGCGAAGTGTTTTTTCCTTATCGCGTAGTTTAGCAGCTTTTTCATACTCTTGTTTTCCAATAGAGTCCTCTTTTGCTTGCCTTAGCTCTTCAATCTCCACTTCATACTGCTTAATCTCTTGCGGCTGATGCATTTTAGAAATGTGAGCCTTAGCTCCCGCCACATCAATTAAATCTATTGCTTTATCGGGTAAAAATCTTCCGGTAATATACCGATCGGAAAGGAAAACAGCACTTTTAACAGCCTCATCAGTAAAGATGCAGTGGTGGTGCTCCTCATATTTTTTCTTAAGACCTGTGAGAATAGCATAGGCCTCATCAATAGACGGGGGAAGTACTTGGATTTTTTGAAATCTACGCTCCAAAGCAGCATCTTTTTCAATATGCTTGCGGAACTCATCGATCGTTGTCGCACCGATACATTGAATTTCTCCACGAGAAAGAGCAGGCTTTAAAATATTTGAAGCGTCGATTGCGCCCTCTGCAGCACCAGCACCCACAATTGTGTGAATTTCATCAATAAAGAGCAAAACGTTCCCGTGTTTTTTGATCTCATCCATCACAGCCTTAATTCGCTCTTCGAACTGGCCTCGGTATTTTGTGCCAGCAATCATGAGCGTAAGATCTAGGGAAATAAGTTTTTTATTTGCTAAGTGGTCTGGAACTTCATTATTCACAATAGCTTGAGCAAGGCCCTCAACAATCGCAGTTTTCCCAACCCCTGCCTCTCCAATCAGAACAGGATTATTTTTACGTCTGCGGCATAAAATTAAGGTCAGCTGCTCTACTTCACTTACACGTCCAATTACAGGATCAAGTTTACCCTCTTTGCAAAGCTCTGTTAAATCATGTCCATAAGCCTTAAGTGCAGGAGTTTTTTCTGCAGTAGGTCCTCTATCTTGCATGCGATGCGGAGTTTGAGAAGAAGCCATTCCCATAGGTGGAAGTTGGAGATTAAATGTTTCAAGTTCTTTAAGGACTTCCTTTCGTACTTCTTTTAAATTAATGCTTAAATTTTCCAAAATTTGGGTCGCAACGCCATCATTTTGCCGAAGAAGAGCAAGAAGAAGGTGCTCCGTGCCCACATAATTATGATTAAGGCTGGACGCTTCCTCGTTTGCAAGCTCAAACACTTTTTTGACTTTTCCAGTGAGTGCTGGGTCGCCATAGACTTGAATTTCGGGTCCAAATCCAACAAGACGCTCCACTTCGCTAAGCACAGTGTCATAATCGACATTGAGATTTCTTAGAACATTTACCGCAATGCCCTGTCCAAGTTTTAACAGCCCAAGTAAGATGTGTTCTGTGCCTAAATAGTTGTGATTAAGCCTTTGTGCCTCTTTTTTTGCGAGTTTAATGACTTGTTTTGCGCGATTTGTAAATTTATCAAACATGTTTTTATCCATACTATCTTTTTTGTATTTAGACACTTGCGTAGGAACTTAGGAAAACTTGCACCTAACTGCCATAAATCCCATTCTGAGAATTTTGCTCTTTTTTGTAAATCGTGGTTTCAACACTATTCGAAAAAACCTTAGTTTGTTATTTTTATCCCCTTAAGTAGAAGTGAGAAGTAACCATGTGGAAATTCCTAGATACCGGCAAAAGATCAGCAATAGAAAATATGCAAATTGATGCAGATTTATTAGAGCGATTAAAGCCAAGTGATTCGCCGATTCTCCATTTTTATGATTGGGAAAGAAAGAGCGCAACCTATGGTTATTTTTTACCAATCGATCAATTTCTTGATTTAGAACAAGCGAAAAAATGGAATCTAGACCTTGCAAAACGGCCAACCGGTGGAGGCACTATTTTTCACATCTCAGATTTTGCATTTTCCGTACTTATTCCTGCCGCCCATGAAGGGTACTCCTCAAATACTCTCAATAACTACGATTTTATCAATAAACAGGTTTTAAGGGGAGTAAAGAATTTTTTTGAAAAACCCACGTCCCCCATTCTTCTTCCTAATGAACCCATAGCTCTAGATTCGAGCTCTGCTAGATTTTGCATGGCAAAGCCCACCAAATATGATGTGATGCTCGGGGGAAAAAAAATCGCGGGATCTGCACAAAGGAGAAGAAAGTGGGGGTATCTGCATCAAGGAAGTATCGCTATAGCACTTCCTCAAGAAAAGCTTTTACAAGACGTTCTCTTAAAAGACACAAAAGTACTTGAAGCGATGAAAGAAAATTCTTACACCATATTAGGATCTGATTGGAAAGAGCAAGATTTACTCGAAGTGCGCAATCTGTTAAAAAATTCAATGAAAGAAGTTTTTCTTAACCATACTTCATAATATCAACAAGCGCTCTTTGTCCTGTTGAAAAAAAATCTAATTGAGTCTTGAGACAACCTGTAATATCAGGGTCCTGTTGAAGAAGGGTTTGAAGTAACTGATCTCTATTTAATGGGCTTGCTAAATTTTGAGGAGACTCTTTTAAACGATTGAGCGCGCAGACGAGAACACTCATTTCCTTGTCGATCGGATTTCCTTGAAAATAGATTCCATGAAGGTTTTTAAGGCCTGTTAGAAAAGAAGGAATCTCTTTTATCTGATTTCTGGAAAAATCAACAAATTGAAGCTGTTTTAAGCGGATCATCCAAACAGGAAGTTCAGAAATTCTATTATCAGAAAGATAGAGCTCGCGTAGAGGAAGCCGCGTAGCATCGCAATTATCACTTAAGTCAAGCTCTAAGCGATTATGAGAAAGATCGAGAGTAGAAAGGTTCTTTAATTGAAATACTTCTGAAGGAAAGGTTTTAAGGTTGTTTCTCGAAAGATCAAGATATGTCAGGTTGGTCATTTTCTGATTTATAGTAAAGGGGGCGGCTTGGCGCAAAAAGAAATCTTTAGAATACTTTGGTTGAATGGGTAAGGGGTGGCACTGTTTCATCCATTGAATCCTATCGAAAACAGCAATTTCATGAAAAATGGCTGTGAATCGTGCCTTTGAAATAAAAGGAAGCTCCATGTGGATAATCGAGTCCTCAGTTGAAATTTTTTCACGATATTGATTCGTTGCAATTTTTATATTATTTATCAAAGATGGATGCGAATTTTCTTCATCTAATATCGATTTCCACCTTTTACAAACAGCTTTCATCCTCGGATCAAGGCAAAGGCTAAGTATTTGTTTTAAATTAACATCTAATAAAGAATTGACAGATGTTGTGTTTTGAATAGCCATATTTATGTACTAGTTTAAAAAAATATTATCTTTAGTATAACTAAATTGCATGAATTGGTCAATCCCAGAATAATAAATGATTTTTACATAATAATCTTATTTAGCTATACTCTGCACTTTGATCAATTCTGCCACGGTTTTACCATGAAAAAGCAAAAAACAGCAATAACTCCTATCCGAGAAGAAAACTACCCTGAGTGGTATCAACAGGTAATAAAAGCCGCGGATCTCGCTGAGCACTCACCTGTGCGCGGCTGTATGGTGATAAAACCCTGGGGCTACGCCATCTGGGAAAACATTCAGAGGATCCTTGATCGAAAATTTAAAGAGCTTGGGCATGAAAATGCCTATTTCCCCCTGTTTATTCCCTTAAGCTACATGCAGCGCGAAGCAAAACACGTAGAAGGATTTGCAACAGAGTGCGCCGTTGTGACTCACC
This sequence comes from Parachlamydiales bacterium, assembly GCA_030641465.1. Lineage (GTDB taxonomy): Bacteria > Chlamydiota > Chlamydiia > Chlamydiales > Simkaniaceae > DAOWHK01. Next base: position 3,688 of record DAOWHK010000122.1, read on the forward strand.
ATAGACTCGAAAAAAATAAAGAAGGGGAGCTTGTGCCAGCAGGGCCTTTAGAAGAGCCCCTCATTGTTAGGCCTACATCAGAAATGATGGTCGGAGAAATGTTTTCCAAATGGATTGAGTCCTATCGAGATCTTCCAATCCTGATGAATCAATGGAGTAATATTGTCCGCTGGGAAATGAGAACCCGCCTTTTTCTTCGAACAACGGAAATTTTGTGGCAAGAAGGGCATACCGCTCACGCAACTAAAGAAGAAGCAGAAGATCACACCCGTCTTATGCTGGATACCTATGTCGATTTCATCGAAACCTATCTAGCCGTACCTCTTATCAAAGGAATAAAAACAGAAACAGAAAAATTTCCAGGAGCGGATAGCACCTATACTTTTGAAGCAATGATGCAAGATGGAAAAGCCCTTCAAGCCGGGACCTCACACTTTTTAGGGCAGAATTTTTCCAAAGCTGGAAATATTACCTTTAGAGACCAAGAGGGAAAAGAGCAATTTGCCTGGACAACCTCATGGGGCGTAACAACGCGACTCATCGGAGCACTTATTATGACCCATAGTGACGATGACGGCCTTGTTTTACCACCCCGCATCGCCTCATCTCAAATAGTGCTTATCCCTATCGTGCATAAACCTGAAATGGAAGAAGAAATTTTTTCCTACTGCGACAATTTAGCAAAAGAGCTCCGCACCCTTGACTATGCCGGGACCAAGCTAAACGTACGAGTTGATAAAAGAGACATTCGAGGCGGCGCAAAAGTGTGGGACTGGGTGAAAAAAGGAGTGCCAATTCGCATTGAAATCGGTCCTAAAGAAATTCAGGAAAATCGCCTAAGCGTTACAAAACGGACAAGAGGGCATCGCGAGTTTTTCCATCAATCCAAAGAAGAGCTATTAAAAACTGTCATTTCCCAACTTGAAGAAATGCAGCAAGAACTCTTTGATAGCGCCAAGGCTTTTAGAGATCGCAATACTTTTAAAATTGATACAAAAGAAGATTTTTACGCCTTCTTCAAAGATAACAAATATCCCCATGGATTTGCCCTTTGCCACTTCTCAGAAGATCCGAAAGTGGAAGAGCAAGTGCAAAAAGATCTAAACGTTACAGTAAGGTGCGTCCCACTCGATGCGCCAGTAGAAGAGGGAAAGTGCGTGATTAGCGGCGAAAAAAGCATGCGCCGCGTCATCTTCGCAAGATCTTATTAAGTTATTAACCGCAGTTCGAGATTTATTAGTGCATTTCGGCTATTTGTATTGAGAAACGAATGCTCCTCTCTAACTTTTTTCGTAAACTTTTGTATGAGCTCTAACTTTTCATCTGGTAGAGCTGATGTATTTTTTGATATGCTCATCAATTTTTGTTGAAGTTGAAAATTTGTACTTTCAGAAAATGAACTTTTACCAAATGCGTAATTATATATGTTTGCAAAAATCTTCCATATTGGATTATCTTGAGGTTTTATCTCATAGCACCTATTTTTATACTCGTCTTTAGCGGTTGAGATTGTTGCGATAATTTCTTTACATAATTTTATAATTTTTATTTGAGCCTTAATTTGATTGATTGGATTAATTACGATTTTTAAGAGTTCTTTCTCTAGATTTGGATGATAGCAGATATTATCGCTTTTAGCAAACTCTAGACATTTCGTTGTAGAAGATAGACAATTATTATTTGCCAGTAAGCTTAGAAGTAGTTGCATATTTCCTAAATGCTTGGGAACCTTTTCTTCATCAGGATATGCTCTATCCAATTCTTGATCAAATTCTGCGGAGAGTTCTTTTATTTTACTTATGAAATCGGTGGCTTTTTCATCTAAGCTTTTAATTTTTCTATGAATTATACCAAATTTGCCTTCAAGAGAAATTTTAGGCTTATGCTTGACTTGTAGACTTTGCGCAAGAGTTGGTTTCGCCGGCCGATTAAATGTATTTCTAGCAAAGCTTTCTGTTCTTTGAGCCTCAGCTTTGGGAGGCGTTGTTTGAGCATCAATCGGCGTTGCTTTAGTTGTTTCTGATGAGAGCGCATCTGAAACAGTTTGGATTTTGCAGTCTTCTTGAACAGTTTTATTTTTTCCTTGTAGATCGTTTTTTCGTAGGAGCTCTTTGGCTTGTTCGAATAGTCCTTGGGACTTTAGTACTGCAGCTTTCTGAACTGCTGCTTTTTGAGAGGGTGTTAATTTATTATAGGTTCCGTTTCCTGAATAAGTCTTGCGCTTCTCTCTCGAATACATCGCATCATCATAACGTATACTATATGCACTAGTTGTCATTTTTATTACCTTTATTAGTTATTAATAACTATATTATAACACATATATCATTTTAATATAAATAATTATTTAAACGCCTTATTGTTAGTTGTTTGTTAAATTACTTTAATTATAAAGTTTTGAAAAATGATAGTTTTGTTCAAAATAAAGGTAATAGGAGATTTTTGATGAATAAGGCAACTCAGGCAAAACTTCGGAAAGAAAATGGGCAAATCCTTAAGCGTCTTACAGATGCGTTTGGTGATACAGTGGTGGATAAGATTTTAGGGGATATCCACTCAAAATACCGGGATGCCTTTGCCTCTGGAAATGAGCCACTTGCGCTTTATGAAGAGCATATTGCAGAAAGAGCTAAGCATTTAATGGGGCTAGAGGCCATGAGCAATACGATGAGTAGCATTAAAAAGCCATCTCCTGCCCAAATAAAGAAGAATTTGGCAGAGACAAAAGCTTTTCGTGAGCTCTTAGGGGAAAAATTTCCGAAGAAAATAATTGAGGAGATTAGGACGCATATTCCAAAAGGGCTGCAGCAGAAAGTAGACAAAGGGGAGATCTCAGAAGTGTTGCATATGGAAATCTTGGTGCAAAAATGCCTCAGCTTGCAGGACTTGCAAAATGCTCTGAAAAAAGAGGCTTTTTTGCCAAATGCCGTAAGAAGACTGCCTTCTCCAGAAAAACTATTGCAAGTTCTTGAGAAAGCAACCGTTGAGGAGTACCACTACGAGCCGTCCAAAGAGAGAAAAACCGGCACCTTTTTTTTCACAAGTGGAAAGCAACAGTTTGTTGTAAAACTGTTGGATGAGCCAAGAGAGGAGCTTTTTGCTTCAAGGCTACTATCGCTTGGAGGTGTTAAAACGCCCGATATGAGGGTTATTCCTCAGCAATCCTCCCTTGGAAAAGTCCTTTTTCAAAAATTGGAAGATTTTTCCTTGAATGCAGAAGAGAGTTTTTCTGTTATAAAACCGATGTATTATTTAGTCATGACTTGGGAAGAAGGGGTTTTGGGCGAATTTTACCAAGAAAAAAAACCGCCAAAAGCATCCCATTTTGAAGAAATTGGCGAAATGGCAGCGATTGATCTTTTCCTCTATAATACCGAGCGCTTTAGCTTAATAGGCGAGCCCAATGCACATAATTTCTTTCTTTTTGAAGGAGGCTCAGTTGCGATCGATCAACGGGCTAAACTACAAAAAAGTCCCTCGCAAATTCTTAGTATTGATCCCTTTGAGAGGGCTCAAGAAATTGCACTCGAAATCATAGCTTGTAAAAAAAAACCCTCAAAAAATGCGGAAATACTTTTTGAAGGACTTCCAGAAGGCATAAAAAAAAGTTGCGCCCGAGAAAAAGCACTAAAGCATCTTCAAAAAGGCCTTGTAAAAGGACTCATCAAAGTCTCGGTTTTTACAACGAACGATCTTAAAAAAATCTATGATCAAGTTCATTTGCATGGATCTAACGTCGAAGATGTTGATTTAGAAGCTTATCAGAAAATGCTTATATGGCTTCATAAAGCAGTATGTGAGGCAGGGTTTTAATTGGAAAGCTCTCAAAACAATTCCCTAAAGCAATTACGAAATGAATTAAGTAAGGCCAACTATCAAATATTAAGAGAGCTTGAGCTAGAATTTGGAAAAGAAGTAATGGATATCCTTCTTCTTGATAGCTCCGTTTTTTTTAAGCAGGGGATATTAGAAGGAACGCTTGATCTTGTAAAATATGAGAAAGAGCTCTTTCAGATGGCATTCCAAATCGCTTTTTTTCAAAAAATGCCCCTTAGGGAAAAGAAGAGCGTAGAAAATCAGGTAGAGAGCAATAAAGAAGTTATAGAGGAACTTTTAAAAAAATACGCAAAAAAAACCGTAGATGCCATGTTTACACTTTTTACCAAATCACTTTGGAATGATGTGAAAACCGGGAGTATTCGCTTAAAAAGTTCAAAGGATGTTCTTAAGAAAAAATGTCATGAGCTTGAGATTGGAAAAACAAAAAAGGATCCTTCTCAAAAAAGCAGAAAAATAGCGCCATTTAAGAGTCGAGACGATGTCGGAAAATGGCTTAAAGATACAAAAATTGTTAAAGAAACCTCAAATGGCTTTATTTTTGCAAAGAATCTGCAGAAATTTTTGATAAGGCCCTCACTGCATCCAAGTGGGGAGTTTTTTGCGCAGCAATTTTTGCTCGCATCTGGCGTGAAGACGCAAGATATCTTCCTTATTCCAAAAAAATCGGGAATCGGTCGAACAGTTTTGCAAAAAATCCAAACATTTATGGCTGCAGACTTAAGTAAAATAGACCATTTTGTCATGATCGAAGACGGGGTAGGGATTCCTCTCGATCAGATCACACGAGCAGCATTAGACATTCTTATAAAAAATGATCCAAAGGCAATAGATAAAATCCTTTTTGATCTTGGGAAAGTTTTTTCTTATGATCTTTTTCTCCATGTTGAAGAAAGACTCTTTTTTTTAGAGAATACATGCCTCGAAAATATACTCATTTTAACAGCTAAAAATAAATGCATAGGAGCTATCTCCATTAAACATATCGCATCGCTTCATGAAGAAAATCAGAAAAATTCCATTTTTTATAAAGATCCCTTTGGTAATGCAGAAAAAGTCCTTTTTGACATTCTTGATAGAGTGAAAAAAAACTCCATTTGCATGCAGGCACTCTTTGAGTCGTTACATCCTAGCATTCGCGAAAGACTCGATCCAAAAGATTGTGAAGAGAAACTTCGAAAAGGAGCACGCGCTGGAATTGTAGAGATTGCAAACCTGGATGCAGAAATGCTAGATAGTTTACAGCAAGAGGTCATCCCAATAGACGTTTATAAAAAAATGCTTTTTCTTTTCAAACAAGCGTTTTTTTCTTCTAAAATATTCTAGAAAAGAATGCGTCTATTAATTACAATTATTTATTAAATTAATTAATAGGTAATCAAATGACAACAATTAATACAATAACTGCGATGACAAATGGACCCTTTCCTCAAATCTTGGAATTTGTTGGAGATCCCCAGGTAACTTCTCTTGTGAGTCGATCTTGGAGAGATCATACGAGGGAATCTACAAATAGCGCGCTCTACAGTATGGGACTAATAATGCCTGGAAAACCAACAATTGTGGAAGAAATACGTGCGCTATTTCTTCATGCGGTTAAAGAGCATCGTCATCTTATTCCAAGAGATGGAGCAAGAATTTATGAACAGCATCCGTCGCTTTCACGTGAAAGATATGCTCGCATTATAGAAGACGTCTCCCTTGCCAAGGCAAATGAGCGGGAAAAATTTTGGAGAGAAGCAAAGAAAGGGTACTCAATAATGATGGCCCTACTTGATGGTTTTGAGTATACGAACGCAGATGAGTTAATAAAGAGGCTTGAAGAAAAGTCAGGAATTCAACCCTTTGTCAGTCTGCATAGTTTGTATATTACAGACAAGGGGCTTCGTCATTTATCTGGGGACATTGGACGGTTTGTTAATCTAGAAACTTTGTCATTACGTATGAACCGCTTACCTTCTTTACCAAGGGAGGTTGGTCATCTTACTGCATTACGTTCTTTGAATCTTAGTTATAACGCGTTAAAAGTTTTTCCTTCAGAAATTTGGCATTTAAGCAAACTTGAGCGGTTAGACTTGAGTTACAATCAGTTAGCAATTCTTCCTTCCGAAATTGGAAATCTTCGTCAATTAGAAGAATTGAATCTTGAAGGAAATCAATTGCAAGTGTTGCCAATGGAAATGGGGGAGCTTGCAAATTTAACGAATTTAGAGCTTGCAGAAAACGTACACTTAATAGGACGTGGAGAGCTTTGGGG
>DAOWHK010000015.1 GCA_030641465.1 Parachlamydiales bacterium
GAATCATTTGGGCATCTTATTGGAAAAAATCTCGAATCTTTAGGATTCGATTTTGATATGTCACGGATAATTAAAGGAATACAAGACTCGATTTCGGGTGAAAATGCTCCAATGGATGAAACGGAATGTATTCAAGCCATTTCTCTTGTTCAGGAAGCGGATTTCCAAAAGCTTGCAAAAAACAATTTAGATCTTGCAGATCAATTTATGGCAAATAACAAAACTCAAAATGACATAATTGAAATCGAAAAAGGAATGCTTCAATATAAAATTGAAAAAGAAGGGCAAGGGCAAGCAGTCCAAGCGCATTATTCACCCCTAATCAAATATGTGGGTAAATTCTTAGACGGAAAAGTCTTTGGGGCATCTGAAGAAGATGAACTTATTTCCTTAGATGAAACAATCCCAGGCTTCAGTAAAGGGATCGTAGGTATGAAAGAAGGGGAAAAAAGAACCCTCTATATTCATCCAGAACTTGGGTATGGAACAACAGGATATCTTCCCCCCAATTCACTTCTTTCCTTTGAGATTGAACTTGTCACAGCTGATGTCCCCCAAGAAATGCAACAAGAAGCATTAACAACTGTACCTACACATGATCCGAATGAAATAGCACTTCCAGATCTTCTGCCCAATCAAGTAAATCGCTAACAATCTGACAAGAACTCCTGAATATATATATATTCAGGAGTTTTTTATAGTTGATGACCTATGGAAATTATTCTCTACCAACCCCAAATTCCACAAAACACAGGAAATATTATCCGAACCTGCCATGTAACTGGCTCATCCCTAACCCTCGTTAAACCTCTCGGATTTGACACTTCAAATCGGATGCTAAAACGCGCAGGGCTCGATTACTTTACTAGAGTCCAAGTCAAGGAGATCGATAATTTAGAAACCTACCTCACTCAAACAAAAGAGAACTTTTATTTTTATTCAAGTCATGGAAGTACTCTATACACAAAGGCCCAATATAAACTGGGCGATAAATTGATTTTTGGTTCAGAAACTTTTGGTCTTAATCCGGCATTTCTAAAAAAATGGCCCGATAGATTTTTAAAAATTCCGATGCTTCCAGATAGTCGATGCTTAAATCTTTCGAATGCTGTTGCAATCGTTATTTATGAAGCATGGAAGCAAAACCAATTCGAAGGATCACTTTGAAAACATTGCCATCACTACGGAAAGCGCCACACTTACAAGTAACGCGGTTGTGAATGGAACAAAAAATTCTGTATTTCCATAGTTTATAGTGACATCACCCGGAAGCTGCCCAAACCAGGGAAAACTCAAGTGATGGGTAATAATAAAACTAATAACTACAAGACAAAGTCCAAGCAGAAAAATAAATCGAAACATAATACCTGATTAGCCAGCAGTAGCAATAAATTGCTTAATTGCTTCAGCATCTCGAAGTCCTACAAGGCGATTCACTTCCTTACCATCTTTAAATAAAATCAAAGTCGGAACGGACGTTACCTGAAAGTCACTTGCAATTTTTTGACTGTGATCAATATCAACCTTCCCAAAAGTAACAGTCGAATGCATTTCATTTGCAACTTCTGCAATAACAGGACTTAGCATACGACATGGTCCACACCAATCTGCAAAAAAATCAATCAAGGCAACACCCGTTTTTGTTAATGTTTCGAAGTTTTCATCTGTCATTTTCTGAATGTGTTGATCAGTCATTATTTTTCCTCATTTTGCAAAATTATTTTCAAGACAATATCTTATAAAAAAGTAGAATTTAAGGCTACTCGATACACTCCAATTATGGAGGGGATCCCTTAGCGCCTTCTTCATACCACTTTCTAAGAGCAAGAATTGCCTCTCTTAGTTTTTTACTAATCGCTATTTGCGCTTCTTTTTTATTCATATGTTTAAACGATTCCCAAAGGATCGGAGAACCAAAAACACACGCTATGGATCCTGAAAGCTTAGGGAATCTATGCTTGCGGTTCCAGACCTTATAATTCCCATGAATATATGTAGGAATAACTGCAGTTTCCGTTCTTGCAATAAGCATACCAACGCCGGGCTTAATTTCCCCTAGCTCATCTTTATAAGGTCTTGTCCCTTCTGGAAAAAGGATCACTTTTTTCCCTTCTTTTAATAAAGAGCACATAATTTTCATGACCCCAAGATTTGTGGCTCCCCCTTTTACAGGATGTGTATTAAGTTTGGAAATACACTTCCCAAAAAATGATCGAAAAAGAGTCTCGCGTGCCATGATATGCACTTCATCTGGATATGCCACGGCAAGCACAGGTGGATCAAAGAAAGAAACGTGATTGGATGCAATGAGGGCACCTCCAGAATACGAATGCTCTAATCCATATACTCGGAAGTTATAAAACAAATGAAAGACACACCAATAAAAGAAAATAACGCATCGATAAAAAAAGGAAGCTTTGTTTTTTTGAAAACAGATTGATTTTCTTGTTCTTTTTTTCTTAAGACACTGGAGAACCTTTGAGGTGACCTGTCTGGCATTAAGGTTAGAGGTGTCAATAAAAAACGCGTCTTTTGCTTGCTTCAATGGAGCCACAGCCCTTTCCATATCATCTTTATCGCGCTTGATTATTTGCTCTAAAATTTCCTCAAAATTTGCATTCTTTGCCTGGCCTTCAGCCGTTTGTTGTTCGAGCCTTCTCTTTGCTCGAATTTCCGGAGTCGCTGAAAGAAAAATTTTTAAATCCGCTCTTGGAAAAACAACCGTTCCAAGATCTCTTCCTTCGAAGACACAGTCATGTGTTTTTGCAAAATCACGCTGCAGCGGATTTAATGCCTCACGAACGAACCCTTTTGCACCAATTTGAGATGCAAGAGCACTAATTTTTGCAGAGCGAATAAAATCTGTGACATCTGTTTTCCCAACAAAATAAGCGCATCTATTTTTTTCTCGCTTAATATGGAAATCAAAAGTCTTTAACAATTTTTCCATACTCGGCAGATCATCAATTGGAACATTGTTTTTATCAACATACCAAGCAATAGAGCGATAAAGAGCGCCAGTATCGAAATAGGTTATTTGCAGCTTTTTTGCGACGTTCTTTGCTATTGTTGATTTTCCAGTACCAGCTGGCCCATCAATAGTAATAATCATTTTTTACCTATGTACAAGAAGAAATAAAAAAACGATTGGGATTGTGAAAAGAAGAGAATCAAATAAATCTAAAACACCTCCGATACCAGGAATTTGATTACTATCTTTGATCCCTTTATCTCGTTTCAGCAAAGATTCAGCTAAATCACCTAGTTGAGAAAACAGGCCGATCAAAGCCCCAAGCCAGAGGCTTTCGAATAATTGCAACCGAAACTTCACTACAGAAAAACTCTCCATGACAAAATAAAAGAGAACACTAAACAAGATTGCACCAAAAAAACCACAGACTGCCCCAGTAATCGTCTTATGAGGACTTAATACGGGCGCAAGTTTTTTCTTTCCCCAGAGTTTTCCTCCAAAATATCCTGCAATATCGGTGACTTTAGTAACTATCACAAGGTAAGCAATCCAAAGTCTACCATCTTGATACTGAAAATTGCCCTTGTCTAAATATAAAATAGATAGAAGCAAACAAATAGGCAATGCTATGTAACAAACGCCCAATAATCCGGTTGCAATTGCAGTAAGAGCCCCTTGAATCTTATTAAAATGATAAAAAAACAGCACGGCTGTGCCTAAAAACAACCACACCCAAGGAAGTACAATAAATCCTGAAAAAGTCAGCGATAAGTACACAGTGCAAACAAGCCCTGCCGAAAACCCAATAAGAATCACCCGAAACCATTTTCTAGGATGCTGCTCAATAAGCTGAATATATTCCCACATTCCAACGCCAGCTATGAAAGAAAGTAAAATACTTAGAATAACTTTCACGGAAATCTCCATCGCAAATGTAAGCAAAATAATCACACACATAATACTAAGAGATGAAGAGATAAGCCTCTTTGTAAGATCTTGAAAATTTGCTTTATTCATCATTCTCCTTTCCGACTATGTCTTCGTTGAAATTCCATAATGCACTTTAAAAATTGAGTCTCAGTAAATTCTGGCCAAAGAACGTCTGTAACAATAATTTCCGCATAGCTCAGTTGCCAAAGAAGAAAATTACTAAGCCTCATTTCCCCACTTGTGCGAATTAGCAAATCAGGATCCCCCCACTTTGCTGTGTCGAGATAAGAGGCAAATACATCTTCAGTCAGCTGATGTTTTTTTAGCGTACCTAAAGAGAGATCTTCCGCAGCATTGATTACAGCTCTTCTAATTTCATCACGACTTCCATAGTTAAGCGCGAGAACAAGTACGATACGACTACAATCTTTTGTAACTTCTTGCGTTTCCCTAAGCGCTTTTTTAATCTTTTCAGGAAACCGTGAAATATCTCCTATCGTTTCTAATTTTACGCCTTCTTTTACAAGCATTTCCCTTTTTTGAGTTAGATAGAGTTCAAATAGATTTAAAAGAGTTTCTACCTCATCCGGAGATCGCCCCCAGTTTTCTGTAGAGAATGCATATGTTGTAATCACCTTCACGCCAAGGGAGCTTGCAGCTCGCACTATGCCATCAATTACCTCAGCTCCCTCAAAGTGACCGGACGCGACTGGCAAGTGGTTGTTTTTTGCCCACCTACGATTACCGTCCATAATGAGCGCAATATGCCTCGGAATTACTGCTTGATTAACCAAAGCTAAATCAGCTTGTGAATAAACTTCTTTTTTTTCGAGTGCTTCTACATTCACTTGATTCATTGGCAAATATTATTAATTAATGGATTAATTATTATCGTATTTTTTCTTTTCGGACCAAGCGATAGAACATCAACGGAAGTATCGCATAGTCGCTCTAGCCGGCGGATATATTTTTTTGCATTTATTGGCAAATCATCAAATACTTGTACATCTTTTGTAGATGTCTCCCAACCAGCTGCAACTTCATAAATTGGTTGTACTCTATCAAATTCCTCTGGATCTGCAGGAGGACAAGGAAGCCTTTGACCATCAAGCTCATAACCAATACATATTTTAATTTCTTTGAATGTATCAAGAATATCTAACTTTGTAAGCACGATAGAACTTACTCCACTCATCTCCAGACCAAAACGCACTAAAAAAGCATCAAACCATCCCGCCCGACGCCGACGCCCGGTAGTTGTTCCAAATTCTCTTGCTTGCTTATGGTCTATCAAATCTTCCGAAAATTCCGTCGGAAAGGGCCCATTACCAACACGCGTGGTATAAGCTTTTACAATACCTAAAACTTTATCGATCTGGAGAGGTCCAATACCACTTCCAGCTAAGACTCCTCCACTAGTAGTGTTGGACGAGGTTACAAAAGGATAAGTTCCAAAATTAATATCCAAAAGAGCCCCTTGAGCCCCCTCCACTAAAATATTTTTCTTTTCAGTTCGAGCCTTATGAATCAAATGTTCTACATCTGCTATAAATGGCCTTAACTTCTTGGCATAGTCTATATACCGCTCATAGATTGGCTCAAACTCTAAACAAGGCTTATCATATAACATTTCAAAAAGTTTATTTTTTTCTTCAAGGGCACGGCGCAGTTTTTCTTTAAACGCTTGTGGATCTAGTAGGTCTACAACGCGCATTCCAATACGTGTTGCTTTATCTGCATAACAAGGGCCGATACCTGAGCCTGTTGTCCCAACAGCTCGCTTTCCTTTTTGCTCTTCAGTGTACTCATCCAATAATATGTGAAAAGGAAAAATGAGGTGTGCATATTTTGAAATAAAGAATCTACCCTCAAAAGAAATGCCCCGTTTTTCAAGCCCCTCAATTTCTTTGATTAAATGCTCAGGTTCAATCACAACCCCACCACCTAAATAACAGCATGTATGCGGGTATAGAATCCCAGATGGGATCATATGAAAAGAGTACTCCTCGTCCCCAACAACAACCGTATGACCAGCGTTATGCCCGCCCTGAGAGCGAATAATGTGACCTACCTGATTAGATAGCAGATCTACAATCTTCCCTTTCCCTTCATCTCCCCACTGCAGCCCAACAATAATAAGCGTAGTCATATTTCTTACGTAAATTTTTATTCTTAAGCAAATGTATAACATATAAAGGAATATATACACAAACCGATTCAAGACTTGGGTAAATACTCAACTAAGTTCCAGAAATCGTCGGGCCTTAGCACTAAACATCGACTTCAAAATAAATTTACCGTTTCTGCTACAAGCTCTTCGATGAGATATTTTCTCGCTGGACATAATCCAGTTAGATAAGTATTATTTTCTAAAAACCCATAAGGAAGCACTGAATAACCCCGTTACTTCAATTCCAGAGTTAATTAGCGCTTCCAAAAAAACCCTAGTTCATTGTCCCTTTATATCTGTTATATAGGGAAAGTTAATATTGAATTGGACACAACCTCTTAACTCTTGATAAGGAAATCTCCTAATATGGAAAAGCGTAAACGTTGGCAATCAGTCATAATCTTTCTAGTATTAGCTTTAACAATCTACAATATTCTACCAACAATTTGTTATTACTCAAAGCCACTGACAAAGCCGGTTCACGAAAAAGAAGCCCTAAATATTGCAAAAGATGCAATGAATCGCGTAAATATCCTTGAGAAAAACGCAATAAGTTGGGTTGACTCTTTCACAAAATTATTAAACATAAAAAATGTTGCCATTTCTGATAACACCGAAAATCCCGAATTCATAGATGTTTCCTTTGAAAATATTGAAGATACTAATAAATTCAAACGATTTATGCCAAGAGCTGGAAGCTTAATTCCATTTGTTCCAGCCCAACTCTCAATAATCCAGCAAGAGACTGAATCAAAGCAAGTCACAATTGAGCGCAATATCCCTATTCGATTTGATCAAAACAATGTAGACACGTATTTTACATTTACCACCAAAAAAAATGATAACAATCAAGTATCAGCGCTCTATCGTGATATTATTTTCGACAGACTATTACAAACCGGACTTGCAATCGGAGGTCCTAGTGAAAACGCAAATTATCTAAGCGCTATAGTCCATCAAAGTTCAAGCACCAGATCAGATGAATTCCTTTTTTTACTTGCTCAAAACGTCCTGTCCTATGCAAATACTTTTGGGGAAGATTCCCCTATTACCAAACGTTATTTTTCCACATTTTCCCAAAACTACTTCCAAAATAAACGAAGCGAAATTGATCACCTAATTTCCTCAATGAATAGCCTCAAAGATTCTATCCGCCTAGAACGTATCCGCATCCAAGAAAAAGATACGAAGCAAAGAGAAAAAGGAAGCTTTTTAGAGACAAACGAGCAACAGACATTAAATTTTTTAGTAAGCAGAGAAGCTACCCTGACAGATGCCGCAGGAATGATCCAAAGAA
>DAOWHK010000093.1 GCA_030641465.1 Parachlamydiales bacterium
AAACTATAGATTGGAATTCCTGAGGAGCCCTTCCCGTCTTTGACTTTTTCAAAAGCATAAGATACTCCATCGAGTCCATGCTCTGGACTAAAAAGCGCAACAAGATTTGTTTTTTTCTGAAAAAGAGCTGAAGTTAAAATAAGATCTTTTGAAACACCTGTATGATTTGTAACAAGCGCAACTCGTTTATTTTTAACCTTCATTTCATATTCAGGACTAAAGAGCTGATCAATCCCAAGATCGATTTTTGCAAAAATAACATCTGAAATGATCAGGAAAAATAGAACTAACTTCATATGGAAAATGATAACATTACGCCAAATTATACACAAATAGAGCACTCTCCAATGAAGCACTGATTAAGACTGTTCTCTAAACTCATCATTTGATAAACTCGCCTCTTTTTTAAAGTAGAAGTATAGCTATGAATATGGTAGCAGATTTAAATCCCGAGCAAATGCTCGCAGTAAATCACATCGACGGCCCCTTGCTTGTACTAGCAGGCGCTGGCTCTGGAAAAACACGTGTTGTGACACGTCGCATTTCTCATTTACTAAATATTGGTGTACCAGCATCTGACATCTTAGCTCTTACCTTTACAAACAAAGCTGCAGAAGAAATGAAGCGGCGTGTAAGGCAAGAGTCGAATCAAAATGTCTTAATTTCTACCTTTCACTCGCTCGGAGCTAGGATCCTTCGGGAATCTTCAACGGAGATCGGCTACAAAACAGACTTTACAATTTATGACCAAAAAGATAGCGATCAGCTTCTCAAAAATTGCCTACAAATTCTTGGAATAAAGGACGAAAAAGGACTCCTTCGCACGCTCCGCTCTTCCATCTCAGAGGCAAAAAATGCATTGGTATCCCCAGACGATGCAGGATATTTTTCCGATGCGCAGCGGGGCAAACTTCTTCAAGACATCTATGCACTTTACCAATCAAAACTCAAAGAATATAACGCACTTGACTTCGATGACCTTCTCTTTCTCACAGTAAAACTCTTCCAAAACTCTCAAAAAGCACGTGAGCTCTACCAAAACCGATGGTCCTTTCTCTTAATTGATGAGTACCAAGACACGAATAAAGCGCAGTACACTTTAACAAAGTATTTAGTGGAAAAGCACAATAATCTATTTGTAGTCGGGGATCCCGATCAGTCGATTTATTCCTGGCGCGGTGCAAATCTAGAAAACATTTTAAATTTTGAAAATGACTTTGAAACGGCAAAAGTCATCACTCTTGAGCAAAATTACCGCAGCACATCTATCATCCTACAAGGCGCGAACGCTCTTATTCAAAACAACCTTAGCCGCTATGAAAAAAAACTCTGGAGCGATCTTGGCGCTGGAGAATCCATCGGAACTTATGTAGCTAAAAATGACCATGACGAAGCACATTTCATCATCGAAAAAATTTTTCATCACCAAAGAAATGACAGCGTCCCCTTTGATGAAGTTGCCATATTTTACCGCACAAATTCCCAATCACGTATTTTTGAAGATCACCTTCTCAGGCAAAATATCCCCTATGTGATCATAGGCGGGCTCTCTTTTTATCAAAGACGGGAGATCAAAGATATTTTAGCACTCCTTAGATTATCCATATCTGAAGCCGATTTCCTCTCCTTTGCACGTTCCATTAACACCCCAAGACGGGGATTTGGAGAAAAAGCGCTTAGCAATTTACACGACTTAGCAGAAGAGCTCCATCTTCCAATCATTCATCTTTGTGAGCGCATTCTCGAAAATCCTCATGCATATGAGACTATCAAACTCTCTAAAAAGCAAAAAAGTGGCCTAAGTGAATATATCGATACACTCTCTACAATAAAAAATATGCAACAAACTGGCGCATCAATTGATGAAATCATCATGACGGCAGTAGAAAAATCGGGATACCTCAATTTCTTAAAAGAAGATCAAGAAACATATTCTGAGCGAAAAGAAAATCTCGATGAACTCATTAACAAAGGCTTAGAGTGGCAAAATGAGACAATAGATCCAAAACTCGTAAATTTTCTAGAAGAACTCTCTTTGAAATCCAGTCATGAAGAAAAAAACAATCCCCATTCGATCAAACTCATGACTCTTCATAATGGCAAAGGATTAGAATTTCTCCTCACATTTATTGTCGGAATGGAAGAAGACCTTTTTCCCCATATTAACTCAAAAGACTCTCCTGATAGTTTAGAAGAAGAGCGCCGCCTTTGTTATGTTGGAATGACGAGAGCTCGTAAATACCTTTATCTCACCGCTTCAAATTATCGAATGATTTGGGGCACTCCCAAATTCATGAGACCAAGCCGATTTTTTGAAGAAATTCCAGCAGAATATACCTTCAGTTATAACAAAAAGCCTGAAATGATCTCAGAGGATTCAGACATGCCAGGTGAGATGTCTGCTTTGCAAAATGGCACCGCTGTCTTTCATAAAGACTTTGGAAAAGGAGTGATCAAAAAGTCCTTTCAAACCTCTCTTGGCCTCACCTATGATGTCTATTTTTTTGAAAATAATGTGACAAGGTCCCTTGTTGCTAAATTTGCTAAATTTGAAATCTGTTAACATTTCCAACATACACAATCCAGGTCTTAAATCGGTTTGTGTATAAATCCTCTTGCCTGCTATAACAAGCCTAGGGGGGCGAGAGTGTGGAATTTAGACAGGAAGTAAAACAAGATCAACGACTTATGATGACACCGGCTATGCAAAATGCATTGCTTGTTTTGCAGATGCCAGCTCTTGAGCTCGGATCATTGATTCAAAAAGAGATTGACAGCAACCCCCTTTTAGAACCTATAAACTCCCACACCTCCTTTTCTTTTCCATCCATTAATGATGTCCCACTCCAAACGCAAACCTCTCTCTATGATCTACTTCAAATAGAAATCGCCTATATTTTTCAAACAGAAGAAGACCTCCTAATTGCAGAAAAAATCACTGGGAACTTAAACCAAAATGGCCATCTTGCCTTTCCCGTTGAAGAACTCGGAGGCGATAAAAATAAAATAGAATCCGTTCTTAAGAAAATTCAACAAGTAGCGCCGCCTGGAGTTGCTGCAAAAAATCCACAGGAGAGTCTTCTTCTACAAATTAACAATAAACAATCTCTAGCTTATAAAATCATAGAATCCTGTTACAATGAGTTCCTACAAAAACGGATAAACCAAATCCAAAAAAAACTCCAGGAATCTGAAGATAAAATCATAGAAGCAATCTACTATATTAGAAAAACACTTGATCCTTTTCCGGGTAGACATTTCGAACACTGTCCTACATACAATATCATTCCAGACGCAACCATATCCTATGAAAATGACAAGTGGATTATCAAAATCAACGAGCACTTTATTCCAAAATTTTCCATT
This sequence comes from Parachlamydiales bacterium, assembly GCA_030641465.1. Classification (GTDB taxonomy): domain Bacteria; phylum Chlamydiota; class Chlamydiia; order Chlamydiales; family Simkaniaceae; genus DAOWHK01. The sequence continues at coordinate 3,367 of DAOWHK010000093.1, forward strand.
AACAGTACCTATGCAAAACATAATAGCCCCATCGTCTGTCGATATATAGCCTCTGGAAAGTGGTTACTACATACGATTGAGCGGCGAAAAGTCACCCTAACAAACATATTGGGGTACATCATTTCCAAACAAGACGCCTATCTTCAAGGAGTTACCCATTCCTTAACCCCCATGACAATGCGCGAACTTGCAAAAGAGATCTCCTTAAACGAGTCAACAATCACAAGAGCTGTAAGCGGTAAATACATTGCAACGCCAAGAGGCGTTCTTGAGCTAAGAAAATGCTTCACGAGTAAACTCATTTCTAGAGAAGGGGAATCGATATCGAATCAAACAGCAAAAGATTTACTAATGCATTTAATCGAAAAAGAAAATAAAGACCGCCCTTTTTCCGATAAAATCTTATCATCCCTTCTCTATAAGCAAGGAATTCCCTGTGCACGGCGCACAGTTTCCAAATATCGAAAGGAGTTAAAAATAGAAACAGCTGCAAAGCGCATTTCAAAAAAGAATTATTAAGGAAGCCCTGATTAACTCCGTTGTTTCAACTTCAGCGCCTTTTTGGAAAAAATTATTTTTTCGCAAACCGCTAACTATAAGTAGTTAGCTTATTTCTCCAAAAAGAATTTTTTTTCAAAAATCCATCTAAAGTCGAAATTTCGGAGTTTATCAGAGCTTCCTTAATCCGCAGAATAAACGCTAAAAATTTTAGGCTGACTAAAGCAAAGGCCAACGCGATTATTTGCTTCAAGATTTGACCAAGCATCAATTAAACTGCTCAAATTATAGAACTGCAAAGCCTTGAAATCAGACCTTAAACTCTCTTTTTTATAAGAGATAACGTTTAGTGTTCTTTTATTTGATCTAAATTTTTCAACTTCATTCATGTAGCCATTTGAAACGGGTAGTGAGTTTAAAACATTTTGAGCATTTTGTAATTGAAGCCTATC
>DAOWHK010000194.1 GCA_030641465.1 Parachlamydiales bacterium
ATTGATTTAATAGTTTATATATTAGTAGTATAATCTTAAAAATATCTTGAAAATGATTGTTCATATCAAGCTCAGGATCAATAAAGAGTACTTGCTTATATCCAAGTGATCTTGCTTCCTCTAGAAATGCAATTTTCGAGGAGCATGGAATGTGACAAAGTTTGGATAAATCAGGATTCACATTTGGATATCCCCCGCGGCGAAGTAATACCTGCCCTTCATAACCTGAAATTTTAATCTTTTCGATCGTTTGTTCAATAGTGTGATCCGTACACTCCACATCTCTTAAATAGAGAAGAACACATTTATCAAGATTTGTCTCTTCTACATTAATGAGATACTTTTCTAATACTTGTGGCACATGATCGATTTCACTAAGTGGAGCCTTGATATGGTGCTGACAGCAATGACACTCATCTAATACAACGGGCCTATCTTCAACCTGAGCGGCCTCTTCTAACATTTCTTGAACAGGCATGTGATGCTTCCATGCAAGTACTGAAAGATCTAACGTATCTGGCTCAAATGTGATTGCAGGCACAACATTGCCAAGCAAATCACGCCAATCTTTCAGCAAGTTTACACTTGGCTCTTTCCTCAAATTCAGCCCTACAAGAGAAGTGTTGATTCGGTCCAATTTTTGAAGTGTCGTTGGAGAGATCCGAAGTGCTAACAGCGCCTCAGGAGTGACTGAATAAGGATCAAAGGGTTTTTTTGCTTTTTGAAAAAAAGACCCTTCCCGATCTAATGTGTGAAATACTGTTTCTAAATCTGGAATCGCCGTACCTGGATCCAGGCAAACAACCTTTTGGTACCCAAGTAGCCTTGCCTCTTCAAAAAAAGTCATTTTCCAGGATCCTGGAATATGACAATACGTTAGGCCCCCTCTTGAGATATTTGGGAATCCACCAATCCTAAAAAGAATGTGCCCTCGATAATTCGACTCTGTAATAGAATCTAATACCTCATATGCTTGCTCCTTCTCTAGGGGCTCATAGCTAGAGTATAGCAAAATGCATTTTTCTAAATCTGTTTTTTCACTATTACAAAAAAGCTTTTCGAAAATAGGAAGCTCGTGATTTTTTCCAATCAGTTGCAACTTTCGATGCTCCTGATCTTCTGGAAATATGGGATAGAGATAAGACCTTACACCGAACTCTAAAAACTTCTCTAAATGAAGATAATCTTGCAGCGTTGGATGATTTAGATCTTGAATGGAGGAAAATACCTTCTTGACTTCCAATTCCCCAGGAAATTTTTCTTCCTGAAAGAGATGATATTTTCCATCATTTTTCCAATCATATGCAAAAAGTATACAGGGGATGAGTAGCAACCAAAATTTTTTCAAAATCTCCACCAAACAATGATAATTATTTTTTAAATGATGGGAAGATCTTAATTTTATGTCAATTCTTGATTAACTTTTTCTTAACAAATGGGTCGGTGTTTTTCTTGAGAATCCACTGGTGGTGGTCTTATATCCCGATCATTTAGCACGGCGCATGCATTATTAATATCCTTATAAAGAATTTCTGCCATATCGTGACTAAAATGTTCCCTGACTACAATGCGCATGATGGCAATTTCTTGTGCATTTTGAGGAAGCGTATAAGCTGCTATTACCCAGCCCCGCTCCCGCAGCTTGCTCGAAAGATCAAAAACCGTAAAATTTTTAACGGTCTCTTTAAGACGAACTGCAACAATTGGCAACATGCTCGAATTATTAATGATTTCAAAGTACTTAGAATTTTCTAGAAGACCTGCTAAATACTGCGCATTCTGCAAGCAGTTGTTCATGATATTTGAATACCCTTCCATTCCAAGTCTAAGAAAGTTGTAATATTGTCCAAGAACTCCAATACTACTTCTTGAAAAATTAAGCGTATATGTAGGCATCCACCCGCCGAGATAATTCACTTTGAATTCCAAATCTTTTGGGAAATCTTTTTCATCGCGCCATAATATCCACCCAATACCTGGATAAACAAGGCCATATTTATGTCCCGAAACGTTTATGGATTTCACCTGTTCTAGCCTGAAATCCCACAGAAACTTTGGATTTGTAAAGGGGGTGACAAATCCTCCACTTGCTGCATCCACATGCAAAGGGATATCAAGTCCTGTTTCTTTTTTTACCTCAAGAAGCATGGTGTTAATTTCTTCAATCGGATCAGACTGACCCGTATAAGTCGTTCCTAAAATTGCACCCACAGCAATGGTATTTTCATCGATCAGTTTTTTTACTTGATCAGCTTTGATCACGAAACAATCTTTTTCAATCGGCACAATTCTCATTTCCACATCGAAGTAGCGCGCAAATTTTTCCCAGCATACATGCACCTCAGCACCAAAAATGATATTTGGTTTATCAAACGGCTTTTTTTCTGCAATCCGTTTATTTTTCCAGCTCCATTTATGAGCAAGTAGCCCAAGCATGATTGCCTCAGACGATCCAACAGTTGCAGTTCCAATAGAATTACAATCCTTCGGAGAATTAAATAATCGTGCGAGCATATTTACGCAGCGATGATGAATCACTTCTGTTTGGGGATATTCGTCATGATCAATAAAGTTTTTATGCAAATTTTCCATCATCAGCTTTTCGGCTTCAGGCTCCATCCATGTTGTGACAAAACTTGCAAGATTGAGCGACGGATTTGCGTCCATATTTAGCTCATCATGAATTAATTGATAGGCCGCATTTGCTGGCATACTTTTTTCTGGAAGTTCAAATTTAGGAACGCTTTCTTTAAAATAGCGGGAACTATAAGTGCTCGCATGTCCCTTTTCCGATTTTTTTAGAGCTTCTATATTTTCTTTTTTTGCGATCATGAAATTAATCCTTATCAGTTTTCCAAGAAGGTTTTTTAAAATGCAGGATAATGAGTGGCAGAGAAATAAAAACGAGAAGCCCTAGACTTAAAAATAACACAAAAAAGAGGTTACTACCGATTGGAAGCTGCTTTGGAGGTATAAGTCCCACACAAATGGCAAATAATGCGCCAAGAAGTGCTAGTCCTGATACGCACCATATCCCAAAATATCCACCGGGAATTTTGTAAGATCGAACGACTTTTGGAGCCGTGTATCTAAGGCGTATTGCCGCAGAAAATAAAAGGACATACATCACTAAGTAAAGTATGGCCGTAAGATCTGTCAGAAGAAAAAAAGCCGAACTTACATTTGGCATGAGTAAATACACAAGGGAGATTATTGTAACAATTCCTCCCTGAATCCAAAGAATGCCAACTGGCACCCCTCGATCATTTATCTTTTCTAAAAAAGGGGGAATGTCTCCAGCTCTTGCTGTATGTAAAAGCCCCTTACTCGGTCCAATAATCCAAGCAGCAACACCCCCTATTGTTCCAAATGCCACAAGACATCCAATCACAGGAAGGAGCCATGGCATGTGAAAGTGAGAAAGCAGCATAGAAAAGGCCTGCATCACACCTGTTGTTAAATTGATATCTTGACTTGGAACCACTGCTCCGATCGCGAGTGATCCTAAGGAAAAAACTCCAAGAATAATAACTACCGCAAGAAAAATCGCTTTTGGATAATTTTTTTTAGGATTTTTCACTTCATTTGCGTGGACAGCAGACACTTCCATTCCTGCAAATAGAAGAACAATTCCTGCAAGAAAAGACAAACTCGAAAAATTTCTAAAATCAGGAATCATTGATTTCGACAAAGAAAACGCAATGGGATGATGACTGCTAATCCAAAAAATTCCAAGTGCGATAATAAAAATTCCCGGTAGAATTGTACCGAGAATTACTCCAAAAGATGTCAATCTTCCTGATGCTTTTATTCCGCGAAAATTGATAAATGTTGCGCCCCAATAAATCACTAAAATAACAATTACATTGAAAAATTTATTCGTCGAAAGTTCCGGATTTAAAAAAAAGTAAGAAAGAGCGCCTGCTGCAAAAGCTAAAACAGTGGGATACCAAACAACATTTTGAATCCACTGCAGCCAAATAGCCACAAATCCCACCTTATTTCCAAAAGCCTCCTTAACCCAACCATAGACGCCTCCTGCCTGAGGCCATCCAGTCGCAAGCTCTGCAGATACAAGAGAGACAGGAATCAAAAAAACAATCGTGGCAAAAAGTAAATAAAAAACAAGGGTCATCCCCTCTTTTGCCATCATGGGAAGCCCTCGAAGACTCATCACTACCGCTACATTCATCATAGCCAAAACAAAAACTGAAATGCGACGC
>DAOWHK010000225.1 GCA_030641465.1 Parachlamydiales bacterium
GAAAAAACCACCCTTTTCTAAAAATCTGTTTTGTAACAAAAGGCTTTGTTGATCCAATACCATGAATGATCGATGAGGGAATATAAAGAATGATCACCATCTGAATGAACATAACAAAAGCCGTTCCAATCGGCTTAAATATCGAGCAGATAGGCCCAAAGGTAATCCCCAAAAAAATTCCAAAAGCGATCGCTAGCAAAACTTGTGTTGTTAAGCTCGATTTTAGAAGTCTCATCTTTAAAGTATGATGTATCCAATTTGCTTCATCACACTCAGCTCATTCCAAAGCTCACTGATGCTGCTAATCTTTCCATCTTCAATAGTAAAAATGGCAAATGTCTTGATGGCAACAGGCTTGTTTGTTGGAGAGATTCCTAAAAACTCTCCTTTTTGCAGTCCCGAAATCATCACCCTTGCGACAACCTTATTTCCCTCTCCAATCATTTCGAGTACGCTCAGTTTAAAATCAGGAAGAGCTTGATGAAGAGCTTTGACGCGGACTCCAACACTCTTACTCATTGCATCATATTTACTATAATCAGAATCGTAGGCAGCAGAGGCATCATAAAATTGAAAATTTCCTGCTAGAAGCTTTTTAATTTCTGTAACATCATTTTTTTCTAAATATTCATAGAAATTAGCTACGATTTTCTTATTCTCATGAGATGGCTGGACCCCACCTGATGGCGTAAAAATTTTTGCTATTTCCTCGTGCTGCTGATCTTCAGGATTAGCAAATGCAAATGAAGAAATAAGACAGAAACTTGTAATACATATAGCAATGATTTTTGTTTTCATTTCACTCCCTAAAGATGATTATTCAGTACATTCTTTCTTGTTTCACAATCGATATTTTATGCCAATGTAAAAAACTTCTAACAAATTAGCGTTGTTCTTCTTTTATTTTTAGTTTGCTTTTGTTGAATTTCTAGAATTTGCTTTTTTATTCTTTCATGAAGATCAAAAGTTCGTAAAGGAATGACCTCTTTTTTTGCTGTGCATTCATACCAAAAAATTTTATAAAAGGGTTTTGCATGTGAATCCTCTAGCAAACTATTAAGTTTTATAACGATCTCTTTTACCTTCTTACGAGAAGAGCAATCTCTTAGAAAAATATCACACAATCCAAAACGCTCTAAAGAGGCCCTGTCTTCAAGAATTGATCGATATACATTCGGGTAAAAGCTTCCACTTAGCATTTGAGCCCTCCAGGATCTGCAAACGCGCTCTGCTAGCGGATTACCTGCATACACTAATATGTGATCTAAAAGCTCTGCAGGAAGCGTAGCGATATCACAGGAAAAATTTATTGCCATATTAAGCACTCTTTCAAAAAAAGATTATACTTATACACAATCGAGCGCATAAGTATGTATCTTTTTTTCTTAAGGAAGCTCTAATTTTCTCCTCATAAATTTGAAATTTTTGTAATTTTTTTTACCCATTCTTGGAGACTTTTCTAAGAGAAATGGACATCAGCCCTAGAGTGAGTTAATCAGCGTTATCAAGCCCTATTTCTATGATAGTAAGCTTGGTAGAAAACCATGAAGCTTGATGTTATAGTGGATTAAATATCGATTGATAAAATTCTTCTGTATCTATGTTCTATCAAGATTTAATCCACTATAATCGTTTGGAACCAATCTTCATTTTAAGGAAGCTCTGATCAACTCCGAAATTTCGACTTTAGATGGATTTTTGAAAAAAAATTCTTTTTGGAGAAACAAGCTAACTACTTATAGTTAGTGGTTTGCGAAAAAATAATTTTTCCCAAAAAGGCGCTGAAGTTGAAACAACGGAGTTAATCAGGGCTTCCTTAAGTCATTACAAAGGATTAATCAAGAACAGTGCACAGTTTTTTACTTTAGCAGCTTTGTATAATCTACATAAAATAAGAGAAAAAAGTACTTTTCTGAGCGTGAAGAACCCTACCCTAAATCTCTAAAAACTGCGATTTTCAAGAGCTAGAAAAGAAGAACTAGTGAGCAGTCGATCATTTCCATGGTTTTTTGAGCAATTTGGAAATGCTTTCGCTTAAGAGCCTTTAATCTGAGCTTCCCTTTATTTCATAACTTCTTCCATAGCCTCCACAAGCTTTACCTCTGAGTCAAACACTTTGCAGGCACTATAAAAGTAAAAATCCCTGGGACCCGAACGTCTCGTGTTACCGGGAGCGATGCACTCCATAACGGCATCTTTGTTCTTATCACTAAGTTGAAAAAATCTGCAAACTATGTCAGCGCTAACGAAATGATCGCGTAATGAGGAGAGCTGTATTTGGACCTTGCTGCTTTCTAATGTCTTGGGAAGCTCTGTTAGCGGATTCATCGCGAGATCTAATTGCGTTAAATTCGTAAGTTTACTGATTTCGGGAGGAAGTTCTCTTAGCTGATTCTGATCGAGAAGTAATAACCATACTTTCGTAAGCTGACCGATTTCAGGGGGTAAATATCGAAGGTTTCTTCTGCATAAATTTATCCTATCCCTATTTTTTACCAGAGGAGTTTGCTCAATCCAAACACTAAGCTGCTCTCTAATCTCAGCTAAAGATAAGCCTCGAAGATCCTGCTGATCGACATACTCGCTGCCGTATGGTAGACACTTCCAGAATGTTAAAGTGTCTTCAATTTTGATCCCTTCTAAAAATCGCTCAAATGAGAAGGGTGGGAAGTGCAGTGCTATATCTCGAGGGACTAACTTTACCGTTTTCTGATAAATTTCTTTAATTTTCCCTTGGATTTCATCAAAATCAAGATTTTTTCTTAACCTACTAACGTGTCTTGGCTTTAGATACTGAAATATCCGTTTAAGTTCAACTTTTACTACTTCACCTGTTTGCTTTTGCCATAACTTAGACACTAAGCTAGTTTTAGTAGGAGCTCCTACAAGTCCAATTATCTGTTGTTGAACTTCAACCGGTAAGGATGAAAAAGCGGTTAATTGAGTTGAAATCATTACTTGACCTATTTTTTATTATTAACAATCTAATTATAACAAGTTTTATTGTTTAAATCAAAAAAGAACTAAAATAAATTCGGCTAGAACTAATACTAAACTGTTTAAGGAAGCTCTGATTAACTCCTACGGGGATCTATAGCTTTTGCTAACTCCGTAAGTTTTTCCGAGGAAATATTTAATGAAATTGCCTCTACAAAGTAGGATCCAACAATAAATCCATCCGCAAAATTTAAAGCGATCTTTGCAGTTTGTCTATTTGCAATGCCAAAACCAATTGCAATGGGAAGATGGATATTCTTTCGGATTGCAGCAATTTTTTGCTCCAAATCTTCTGGGAGTTGATGATTCATTCCTGTTGTTCCTGCTTGACAGGCATAGTAGATAAATCCGCTCGAAAATTTATTGATTTCTTGAAGCCTTGAAGAGGTCGTCGAAGGGGTCACAAGAAAAATCGTATCCAGACCAACTTTATCCATTACCGCTTTGTATTCACTCGCCTCTTC
>DAOWHK010000057.1 GCA_030641465.1 Parachlamydiales bacterium
GTAGGCGTGCTCCCAAACATCCATTACAAGAAGTAGTTTTCCTCCAGCAAGATGCCCAAGATCGTGTTCATTTATCCAAACATTATATAAACGACCATCATTTGGATCTTGGTATAAAATAACCCAACCAATTCCCCGAATCATTCCCATATCTTTAAAATTTTCTTTCCAAGCCTGGAAAGTCCCAAACTCTCTGACAATTTGCCGATAAAGTCTGTGAGCTGAGCTGAGAGGTTTTTGTTTTCCTAAATTTTCAAAATATAACTCATGTAAATACATCCCATCATATTCCCAACCAAACCTTCTTTTTAATGCACCATAGGAAAGAGTTCTTGCAAGACCCTCTTCTTCCATATTTTTTACAGCTTGAATGAGCTCATTTGTATTTTGAACATACCCTTCATAAAGGGTAAAATGCATCTTTAAAAGAGCGTCATCAATCCCGTGAACTTGCCCTAAAAGATAAGTAAAATTTTTGGGACTATATTCTTTGCTACTTCCAAAAAGCGATCCAAAAGATATGCTAAACAAAGCAACCACTAACAAACATTTTTGAATTAAAGACATGTTTTTCCTCTTTGTATCTGATAAAATTTTAACTACTTTAGAATTTAGATAAATAAAATTTAGGTTATTTCATTTCATGAATTAAAATTCGCACTACATTTTTTTTCCTGCAAAATTGTGCTATAATAGATCCATAATCTTACTAAAATAATGTATTGTAATGAGCATAATAAATCCTACAACATTTGATAGAAATATTTTTTCAAACAATCATTTTGATGCGTTTTCCAAGGAAGTGGAGACTACTCAAACAGTTTTTAAAAATTCTTTAGATCATATCAAATCCTACACCCCTTATGAAGGATACGACTCTGGTCATATCCCAGGAATTACAAGTGCCTTATATGCGCCCTATGAAGTTTATTTAAGCCTCACATCTATTTTCAAAGGGCATGAGCAGCATGATATTGAAGGTTGTTTTGATAATACCTTTCGTTTTTTAGGAATTCCTTTTAGTACATTAACATCACTTGGACAATTTTTTGCCCATATTGGCACAATAACAGTTGTTGGCACGAAACTATTTTCCCTGATTTATTGTTCTATAGAACTTATACTTGAGCTATTAAATCTCCAAAGAGTAGTAGAATTTCAAAAGGAGATGCATCTGTCACTCCTAGAAGAAATTGAAGTCGGTCTGCAGGAAAGCTCCCCAGAAAAACAATTAGCGCTGCTTCAAAAGACACTAGATCATGTAAAAAACACACCAGAGCTAATAAACTATTTAAAAGGAAAAGAAAATCTTCAAGCCGAAAATTACTCTGATGTTTTTACTCATCTAAAAACGCATCTTCTAGCGCTTGACATACTGACTTTAAAAACGAAATATTTTCAACTATCCTCTGATCAAATACAACATGTGAGGAAAAATATCTCCTGCAGTTGCGATGCAAGTAAAAAAACGGAATCTGAGATGATTACAAAAGCTTTAAATCACCTGCTCCAAGGTCAAAAAACAAAGGCTTCAAGAAGAATTGGCGCATGGCTTGTTCAAGAAATTGATACGAATATCGAAACTCTAGAAAAAAAAATTCATAGTAGCAATCCTGAAGCTGGCCTAAAAGAAGCGGAAGATCTGCTTAAAACAATTAAGATCCAGCTACAAAAAAAACGCATGATTCATACTTTTGGAGCCCTTGCTTATGCCTTTGTAATAATTAGCTTATGCGCTTCTCTTTTAGGGGCTCCACTGCTTCTAATAACTCCTCTTCTCTGTTTAGGAATGGCATACGGCGTGGGAAGATACGTTATTTGCAGAGGATTTTTTGGTGAAAAAGGATACAATTTTTCCTTTATAAATCTTTTTCCAGAAGCTCTCCAAGAAAAATACCAGCAATATCTGCGTATCCAAGAAACTGAAAAGCGCCTATCTCTTATCACCTATAATAATCCCGCCTATATGGCAGGATATAAACCAAAAAAAATGGAAAACTATTGCGCGCAGCTTTACTCGCGATCTGACTCCAACTCTCTACGTCTTCTTATTAATTCACCCCTTATACTAGGCAATAAAGCGCGCCACCCATCCCTTGAAGCACCATAGGTGTATTACCACTATAAACGCCGTAGAAGACACTCGCTACAACAGTTGTCACATTCATTTTTTGCTCTCGCTCTTTTAGATCAAGCTCGAGCCTATCCTGCTTTTTGATCTTCTCTTCCATAGAGATTTCCATCGTTTCCTTTTGCCTTCTTAAAGCTTTGACTTGTTTTTTTTGCTCATCAAGATTACGACTAAGTAATGGGAGCTGCGTTAGAAGCTTAGCTTGTTCTGCTCGAACCTGACTAAGGAGCTGCATTTGGGAAACAATTTTCTGCTCCATAGCTGCCAAATTCGTTTTCAGATTTTCTAATTCTTTTCCCGAACTCTCCGTTAACTTGTGATTTAAAGATAAACGCTCCAAAAGTTGTTGCAATTGAGCATTCTGCTCTTGTTGCTGTTTTTTCTGATGATGAATATTTAA
>DAOWHK010000079.1 GCA_030641465.1 Parachlamydiales bacterium
AATACTCCAGTCGGCATTTTTTCTTTGGAAATGAGCTCTGAGCAGCTACTTCACCGAATCATCTGCTCTCAAGCGGAAGTAGAGTCGCAAAAAATTCTTACAGGATCTCTTTCTGGAACAGAATATCAAAGAATTGTTTCTACTGTAAAGCAGATGCAAAATCATACGATGATTATCGATGACCAGCCAGGACTTCGCATTACAGATCTTAGAGCGCGCGCAAGACGAATGAAAGAATCACACGGCATTGAATTTCTCGTCATTGACTACCTGCAACTTCTTACAGGATCTAGCAATAACTACGGAGATAATAGGCAGCAAGAAATATCAGAAATTTCAAGAATGCTAAAAAACCTTGCAAGAGAGCTAAACATCCCCATTCTCTGCCCGTCGCAACTTTCAAGAAAAGTGGAAGAGAGGCAAGGACATAGACCTATGATGAGTGACCTTCGAGAATCGGGAGCGATTGAGCAAGATGCCGATGTCGTCATGTTTCTTTTGCGCCGTGAATATTATGACCCCTACGACAAACCCGGTATGGGAGAAATTATTATCGGGAAAAACAGACATGGTCAAGTAGGATCAATAGACGTTACCTTCCGAAAAGAGCTCGCGAAATTTTCCAACTACACCTATGTCGATCCCGACCTAGAACCTGATAATAACGCAGCTTTTTCCGCATTTACTCCAAAATAATCGAGAAAATGAAAAAACATTCAAGCTCGTTACACAAACCGAAGCCAAGTAACCATTGCCGGTAGGCAAGGCGGGAGCGAGGATAAAATTCTATAGGAAAAGAAGGCGAAGTCAAAACCCAAGTCTTGAATCGTTTTGTGTATAATTAGAAATCCGTTGTTAACGTAGCGTCGTTTGGCAATGCATAGATCTCCGAAGGAGGTGCAAGCATTTCAACATCAAAGCTATTTAAAGCATTTCCGAAAGCTGAACATTCTATGCATTTTCCTGTTAGGTTAGCAAGACTTGTCTCAACAAAAGAAAAACCGTCACCACTGGCGCTATTATTAGAAATGCAATTTTGAAGAAAGAAATTGACTTGACTCGTAGATGCTGCACGAATATTAAAACCTTCATCTTGATTATTATGAGCCATACATCCAATGCAAGAAATAGCTAAACTTGGAGTATCAGCAAGAAACCCGCCTGTACCAAAACCAAACCCTTCACCACCGTTTTCAATAGCTTTGCAATTTATTGCGCTTACCTTTTGACTTGCATTTCCTATGTTCGCGAAATTAAAGCCAAAGTTAACACACTCTCTTGCAATACAATTTTCAAACCACGTATCAAGTGTTGCATCCTCTGCACTAGCGACAGCAAATCCAAAAAACGTACGAATACTTTGACAATTGACAAAATTCACATTTGTTATACTTTCTCCTGAAGTTTCTATACTGTACCCTTTGACACCTCCTCCTAGGAGATTCAAAGCATTGCAGTGAAGCAAACGAAGAATAGAAACCCCTTCAGATGCTATGTAACTAAACCCATGATCCGTGGATCCATTAACAGTAATTCCGCTAATTGTAGTATTTTTAGCAAGTGTAACACCAACTCCCGACGTATTTGTAATTTGAGGCCCCCTCCCTGTTAATTGAGGAATGACAATAGGACCAAACTGCGTGACGACTCGAAGTGGCGTGCCAGAGCCCGCTAATGTTTGACTCTCTTGCATTACTATTCCCGAGTCCATTCCTCGGGTTGTGCCATCCCCTTCAAAAACATAGAGGAAATCGCCGTTTTTTGAGGCATTTTGCGCATCCAATAATGTTGCAAATGGATCTTCAAAACTGCCGTCGCTCCCACATAAGTTATTCACAAAAAGGAAATTTAAAGGACCTCCGCAGGCATCTTTTGCCACCTCTTTTCTTTTTGTCGTATCTAAAACCATTGGTTCAAACCTTTCTACAGGCCGAAGTTTATGAAGGCGATACTCCCTTGCTTTTACAGCTCTCATTCCTTTTTTATCTAAGGGAATACGAACTCCAATCGTTCCACTGACATTTGTGCCAAATAAACGATCCCCTGAGACGAACACCTCGGCGCTAACAAAGTCTCTATAAGTGACGCGTAACTTTCCAAACCCACCAAAAGCATCGAGATTTGCTCTTTCGAAATAGTAAGCGCTTCCTGCAAGATAAAGATTAAACTCCTTCCACGTGTTTGAGAGATAGCCAAGCTCTAAATTTGTGCCAGTTAATGCTACGCGATCTGTTTGATAGACCATCAAATGATTTCCTTTAAAGGATGCAAAAGATGGCGCTCTAATATTTTTCTCTCTATTTTTCATCGGGAAATAGCCATTGAAATAGCATGTAAATTCCCCCCAATCTTTCCCTGAAACTAGAAGAGGGTGTGTGTACGAAAGCCCTGCTGTGATTTGATTAAAAAAATGATTTGTTTGGCTCTCTCTTAGATCGAAATACGCATAGGCTGCTACCCTATTTTTCTTCTCGAATTCATTTCCAAGACCAATTCCAATATTAGCTCCTTGCTTGCCGTGATTAAAAACAAGGTATCGAAGATCGATAAAGGGCTGAAGAGACTGACTTTCAAAAGCATGAAAAAGCTCAACCTTTGAATACTGACGGTTGTATCCAACACCACTTCCCTGACGGTGTGAGGCAGTCATTTCCAGTGAATGTATTGAATGCAAAGAAATCCACGCACAAAGAAAAACGATTTTTTTTAGCATCTATTTTTTATCCTTAGCAAAAACACACACTAAACTTTTTTATTTATTATCTAAAGAAAATAGCACTGCACCCATAGCAAGATTATTGACCATATGAGCTAGAATACTCATTTCTATCCCATAATTTTCAGCAAGGAGCCCTAAAACAACTCCATTGCCCGTTTGCAATAATGCTTGAAGATCTGCTAACTCAAAGGAATTGGATCTATGCATTACTCCAAAGCAAACAGCAGAGACCGCAATAGAAAAATAAGCAGCAAGTTCCTCATCCTCAAATCCTAAAATCGTGTGCGCGCTCAGCCTCATAAATTCTGTAAGTATCCCTCGAAAAGCAACCTCTTCAGCAAGAGGCCTCAATACACTTATTTCCATCAAACTCAAATCCAGTATTTGATCAACATATTCATTTTCTTGTTCTAACTCTTCCCGGCAGCTCAAATAAATAGCAGCCACACAAGTAGATGTCACATATGCTCCAACGCCAGCCATTACCCCAACAGTTGAACTTGGAATTAAGGCCACAGCAAGGGTAAACGCTGCTGCAGTCGCCGAAAAATCAATCATAGTACTTTTTTTAATTGGAATTAAATCAAACAAAACTATCCTACAAGGTTAATTGCTGTTATTATAGCACTATTAATAATTTAATTAAATCTAATTAGTTTTTATTGTATTATATAAAATATTTTTTAAAAGAGCTTGAAAAAGCCCTCTTTACTTTTTAGTTAAGATTTTTTATGATCCTTCAGAGAAATCACACATCGAGGACCTATGTCATCTGTAAAGAAAAAGAGGAGATTAAAAATCTCCAAACACAAACGAAAAAAAAGTCGTCGAAGGGATAGACACAAGAAAAAATAATTCTTTCCTATGTGGACCTACCCCGATACATTTGACGTTATAGTTATTGGCGCCGGCCATGCCGGATGCGAAGCTGCGCATGCTGCTGCCTGCATGGGAGCGTCCACACTTCTTCTCACTACAAATCTAGACACGATTGCAAAAATGAGCTGCAACCCTGCAATTGGGGGAACGGCCAAAGGACAAATTGTTCGAGAAATTGATGCACTTGGGGGCATCATGGGAAAAATTGCCGACAAATCGGGCATTCAATTTCGCATGCTCAATGCTTCCAAAGGGCCAGCTGTCTGGTCTCCTCGCGCACAATCTGATAAAATTGCCTACCAAACAGAGATGAAATTTGCTCTAGAATCTACCCCTAATCTCTTTATCAAACAAGGGACGACCTTGTCGATTCTAACGGAAGAGAAAACAATTGTTGGTGTGACAACAATTGAGGGTATTGCATATCACGGAAAATCTGTCATTGTTTCCTCAGGCACTTTTATGAGAGGCCTTCTTCACATTGGAGACATCACAAGTGCTGGAGGAAGAGCGGGAGACAAACCTTCAACGCATCTATCTAAGTGCCTAGAAGATCTTGGCTTTACACTTGGGAGATTAAAAACAGGCACCCCGCCGCGCATTAATGGGCGTAGTATTGATTTTTCCAAACTTGAAGAGCAACCAGGGGACAAAAACGTCTGCTTTTCCTATGAAAAACAAGAAAAAAGACTTCCTCAAGTCTCCTGCTTCATTACCTATACAAATTTAACAACAAGAGATATTGCGCTTAGCAACATCCACCGCTCCGCAATGCACCGCGGCAACATCAACTCGGTGGGTCCTAGGTACTGCCCCTCTTTTGAGGACAAGGTGGTAAGATTTGCTGATAAAGAGCGTCATCAAATTTTTTTAGAACCTGAAGGACTCCAAACAAACGAATATTACGCCAACGGGATCTCCACATCGCTCCCCTTTGATGTGCAATATGCAATGATTAGATCCATTGAGGGACTCGAAAAAGCGGAAATCACGAGGCCAGCCTACGCAATTGAATACGACTACGTAATAAGCGGCCAGCTTCACGCAACCCTTGAAACCCGAAATGTAAAAGGGCTTTACTTTGCTGGGCAAATCAATGGGACAACAGGTTACGAAGAAGCTGCAGGCCAAGGTCTTCTAGCCGGAATTAACGCCTTCTTAAAACTGCAGAATAAAGAACCTTTTATTCTTAAAAGATCCGAGGCCTATCTTGGAGTCATGATTGATGATCTAATGACAAAAGAACTCGAAGAACCATACCGCATGTTTACATCACGCGCAGAACATAGGCTACTTCTCAGGCAAGATAATGCAGATATGCGTCTTACCGAAAAAGCTTACCACTTAGGAATGATCAATGAGGCTCGGTATTCACGATTTCAAAAGAAAAAAGAAAGCATTGCTAAAGGGATCCAAACTTTAGAAACTACCTTTAAATCTGTTAACGAAAAAACAACTCCTCTTTCCAAACTTCTTTGCCGCAAAGAAATTACTTATCAGTCTTTACTTTCAAAGTACGCTGAAGTCAGCGACTACGGAGAGGACATCAATTTAGCAATCGAAATAGATCTCAAATATAGAGGCTACCTTTCTCGGCAACAAAAAGAGGTAGAGAAATTAGGAGCTCTTGATTGCATAAAAGTTCCAGATACTTTTGACTTTGCAATAGTTACCGGCCTTAGAAATGAAGCCAAAGAAAAACTCCTCCAAAAAAAACCCTGTAACCTAGGTATTGCTTCTCGCATCTCAGGAGTCTCCCCAGCAGACATTACCGTTCTTCGGGTCGCTTTGCAAAAAACGCTTGTGACAAACAAAGTCAAGTCGTAATTTAAACCTCATGAAGAAAACTGCAGAAAAACCCCTACTCATTATCTATTCAAAGTCCTCTTTTAAAAAAGCCTTTTTTGAAAAGGTTTTGCAAGAAGATTTTGAGATTCTTTCTGCCGAGTCGGATGAAGAATTTTCCCAAAAACTTGAGCAACTAAAGATATCTCTAATTATTCTAGATGAAAAAACACTAGAAAGCTCTCCAGAAGAGGTTTGCAATACAATCCAAAAAAAAGGAGTAAAAAACGCCCCTATCTTACTGATTACTTCAAAGCTCAAAAAAATCGTCATTCAAAAACTTCTGCAAACTGGCATCACCGATTTTTTAAGGGAGCCCCTTGATGAAGATGAAGTCAATGAGCGGATCGAAACTGCAAAACGATTGCAAAAAACGGAGCGAAAAGTCGCAGAGCTTAGAGCTGCAATTACAGAAAAAACCATTGCAACAAAAGACATTTCGAAAAGATTTATCTTTGATGAAAGAGTGCTTAATACCATACAAAATGCAACAGGCGATAAAAATCCCCTCTCTCTTCTATTGATAGAGCTTAAGAACTGCAAAGAAGAGACGCTTTTTCAAACAAAACTTAAATGTTTTATCAGAAAACAAGACATTTTCTTTGAGCTTGGATCAGGAAAATTTCTTGTGATTTTACCAAAAACATCAAAAACCGCCGCACTTCTTATCGCAGAAAATATCGAAGAATCTGCAAGTCAATTTCCTTTGTCTATTGCCCTTGTCGACCTTGAAGAAGTTCAAACAAACATTTATTTCAGTGCTGAGCATCTCTTAACCCTTGCAACGAATTATTTAGAAGAAGGGAAAAAAAGAGGAACCCGAATCATAACAAAAGGTAATATCCTATGAGAAACATTTTTCTACTCTTTTTTGCAATGCCCGCCATAATCATTGCAGCCCCTGCCCAAATAAAAGCGCCTCCTCTAACCCCTCAGCAATTTGCAGCAGCAGAAGGCACTACCACAAAAAAAGTAAGTGATGGCGCCCCAAGAGAAGTCATGGTCATCACCCCCCTTGCGCGTGCAAAAGATGTAAAAGAGGCCTACCAATATATCAAAACAGAAAGTGCCTCGAGTCCCATCTCTATCACATTAAAAAATGGAAAGATTCTAGATAATATTATTGGAATAAATGTGATGTCAGAAGGGACAATGGTCATCTTTAAACTCAACACTACAAAAGGCGTAAAGCTTCGCATTGAAAATATAGAAAATATACTCTCTTTAAACGCCTCATGAAAATCAATCTAATCCATCTAAAAAAAACTTCCATCTTTGAGCAGCTCCAAATTGAAGAAGCGCTGCTTCGCCTCTCAAACGAAAACTGGTGTATCATTAACGAAGGCTCGCCCCTATCTATTGTCATGGGCATTTCAGGAAAAATGGAGGAGTTAGTGTTTGAGAGTCTTGCTAAAAAAGATAACGTTCCTATCATCAAACGATTTAGCGGAGGAGGAACCGTAGTCGTGGATCAAGACACTCTTTTTGTCTCTTTTATTTTTCAAAAAACCGCGCACAAATTTCCCGCCTACCCAGAACCCATTCTTAGATGGACAGAAGAATTTTACAAAAGCGCTCTAAAAATCCCCTCCTTTTCTCTAAAAGAAAATGACTATGTGATCGGCGAGCATAAATGCGCTGGAAACGCCCAATATCTTAGAAAAACAAACTGGCTCCATCACTCCACCTTTCTTTGGGACTTTCAAAAAAAGCATATGGACTATCTTAAACACCCTAAAAAAGCCCCAAATTATCGAGAAGAACGATCCCACATCGATTTTCTTTGCGCTCTAAAAAAGTTTTACAAAAACAAAGAGCAAATTTCATCAGCCATCCACCAAGAACTTCATAAACAGTTTACCGTCAACAACCTCTGCATTACCGAAACCAAAACATTTTTGGAAAAACCCCACCGTAAAAGCTTGCAACTTATCTAAATCCCCCCTACAATTTCAGCAAAAAAATGAAGGTTTTTCATGATGTCTGATATAATGATCGGCGTAGGTGTTGGGAATAGCGCATACAGCATAAGTCGAATGGAGGCTTCCACTCGGCAAGGACATAATCATTATTTAACAAGCATTTCGCAAACAGTTGAGGTAATTAGCGCCTTATCCTTTGCGAATGTGGCCTTTGATAAAGCTGGTCTTGACCCTTTCTCCTGGTCCGTCCACTTGCCCCTACTTGCAGCGCCTGCCATACTCTCTTATGCGCTCTCCACAAATATAGAAAACAATCTTCTTCGGGAAATCACTCTTTTTGCCCACGATAACATAGGCACATTAAGCAAGCTTGTCTCTACTGTCTCTTTAATATCCCTTATCTACTTTAGTAATATCCTGATCCCAACAGTAGCGTTAGCCGTCTATTGCATCCACTATTTAGATCACCCAGATTATCTATCTGAAGAATACAGACAACTGCTTCATAAATGTAGCGCTCCTATTAGTTATGCAACAGGTCTATTTTACGGCGGGACCTTTTTACAAATCCTATCGGCTATAGAGCTTACAAGCTATGTAGCGATAAATTATTTTAATTTTGAATCAGAATATCTCACACCTGAAACCTATGAAGATAACCGAGCTTCCCCTCTGACTCATCAGACCCTCCTTGCATTTTTAGAAAATGAAGAATATGAACTAGAAGTCAACCGAGGACACGTCCACTATGAAGCCCTAGTAGATGCACCAAATATTGATATCCTAACTCTTCCAAGTCTTGCAGATACCATTGTTTGGGATGATCATTTAGATATCCTGCAAAGAAAACTAGAGCAAGACCCTAGATGGACAGAAAGGTCAAGAGCACCTGGTGAAGAAATTCCTTATCTTAAAGAGAGCCTGCGAATATTCGTAGAAAGCATTGCAAACCATGCAATTCTTCAAGGAGAGCCGAGTAATTATGAGATTATGAACCACTATCTTAAAGTGATAACCTCTACCCTTCAAACCCAAAATGATCTAACAAGAGCAAACGCCCTCATAAAACTTGCTATAGAAGGGGGTGACTATTGTGGGATTGGAAAATTTCGTGTCGCTCAAGAAGTTTACAGCTCACTTGTAGATGGCATTTCAGACCTTAATCTTGAAACAAAAATTCTCCACTCTTTGCAAGAAGAGAGGCTAAGGCTCTTTCATCAAATCTATTTTGTTATATGGAACTTAAATAGACCAATGCAATTTCTTGGCTGGCTTATGGATTATCAAGACATACACATATTCAATCAAACAGCTTTTGGCCTTTCATCCACTTTAGGCCTCCCCGATCATGGAGCAGAAGATGATAACACTATAGATCCCTCACCGGTATTAAGGGGCATCCAAAACTTCAGCTTATCCCCAATAAAAGAAATGTTTTGGGATGGGATTTTAGAAGTCAATGAATCTGTAACCGGATGCTACACAACAGAAGTCATCTTGGATCACTTCAGCATAAGCATCGGCACGGCCCTTCTTCCGAAACAAGAATTTTATCAGTGGTGGGGAGAATGGATTGAAAGGCAAGACATATCACCCGAAGAAAAAGATGAGCTAACTCGTGAGCTCACAGAAGATCAAACACTTTATGGGGTCCCTTTTGAAGTCAATGAGCAAATTCAAATCCCCTTTATCAAAGCCATGCTTCTTGAAATGGGAATACTGACTTACGGAGAAGAGTAATAAAAGCCCCGAATACCAGAAACATTCAACGTTTCAATTGCATCTTCTGCCTGTTTAAATTTTATAGGATTTATTGCGTCTTCCGTAAAAATATAATAAGGGGCTGTATTACCTGAAATATCGACAGATTTTGGCCTATCAAGGAAAATCCCAAAAGCATTTCCCGTTAAAATCGTATTATTTTTTATGCTCAAATCACCTACGCTTTCCACTTGAATGCCATGAACATCTGTAAACGCTCCCATAATTGTGATGCTATTATTAACAATACTTAGCTTTTCCACATCTCTTAGCATCAAAGCACTTTTTGCATCAGGTGGCAAATTCATCCGAATAATGCGATTATTTGCAACAACACCATAAGCTGCGCTATCAACATGAATATTTCTTTTAAAGCTGCTCATAAACGTATTGTTTTCTATTACAAAAGAGGCCTGATCAATCGCAATATCTCCTATTGACACATCGCTTGAAGTATTATTAAACGAATTTCCTTTGATATAAGCTGTAATCCCATTAATAGAAATTGTTGGGAAAATCCCAGAGCTCCCAAGAAAAGTATTAGTCTCGATATTTATTGCGTGATTATTTGCACCCTTAGCAACAATCACACTCTCCTGATTTGAAAGCTGCTCAAAAACATTTTCCTTAATTTCACTCTCCCCCATCAAGCCCTCTAAATGAATGGCAGATAACCCATCCCCAATAAAGCGATTTTTCTCAATCGAAATATTTGCAACATCCTTCCCATAAATACTTGGCTGCCCATCTAGTTGCATTAATGTAAATCCTGAAACAGTTGAGTCATTGGCAAGCGTGACAACAGGAGCGTCGGAGTTTGTAATTTTTGGACCATTTTGTGTGGTCTTTGGAATTTCAATACCTTGAACCAAAAAGGATTCGCTCGACCCTTGAAGCCTTTGTCCGTCGCTTAATACAAAACCTTGATCATACCCATTTGATGTCCCATCTCCATCAAATACATAAATAACATCAGAGGGTTTTGCCTCAAAATTAGATAGCGTCCTAAAAGGCTCTGCAAAAGTCCCCTTTCCCGCGTCACTTCTTTGATTATTCACAAAAACAACGCGGCACGCCTTTCCCGATTGATCACAAAGAAGAAATTTTGTGCTGTTTGTTTTCGTCGGAATAATCTCAGATCTCTCAGGCCGCCCCTTTGACCTCTCCACAAAAGCTCTCTCTTTACAAGTCTCTTTCTTCATACAGATTTTTTTTCTTCCAAGAGGAAAAGAGATCGACGCCATCCCTTGCGCACGTCTTCTGTAAACCGAGTCATATGAAATCGCAAACTCAAGTCCAAGCATATCAAAAATTTTAGCAGAAATGCGTCCCTTCACACCAAGTGCATCATCAAAAGAAACCTGAGAGACCGTTTTTCCAAAAAGATAATACGCACCACCTGCGACATAAAGATCGAAATTTCTACAAAACGTTCCAGGAATCGGCGCCCCAAGCTCTACATTTGCAGATGGCATCGCAATTTTTACCCGCCTCTTATACTCAATAGAATTTCCACAAAACCGGTAAAACTCCGGCGAGTACGTTTTTTTATCGTTTGCAACAGGAACATACGCATTGGCCCTAAAATCTACGTAGTGACTAAGAAGGTCAAATCCAAGCCCTAACTGATGCACATTCAAATTGCTCGTCTGACGATAATCATGATAGAAATTTACACCATAGGCGATCTGCTTACTCTTAGGAAGAAAACGCATCCCAATCCCCTGATTAGACGCAAATCTCCCATCAATAAACATGTGCGCTCTGACATCCAAAAATGGCTGAAAAACCCGATCCCAATTGGGCGTTAAAAAAAGCTCTGCCGTAGCATAACTTTTGTTGTAACCAATGCCTCTTCCAGCCCGATATCCCGCAGACACAAACGAGGGAACATCAGGAGGAGTGCATGGCTTATCTTCCCCTCTTAATCCAAAACAAAAACTAAAAATCGCACAAACATAAATAAATTTCTTCATACTGATCAATCTAAAAAAAATCACACTTTATTAAAAGAACAAGTTTTACTTTTTATCAGTGGAAAAAAAACAAAAGCTACTCTAAACTATTGAAAAATTTTCCATAATTTTATTAATACACAGATAATTATGACAACTCCCATATCAACATTGCTCCAAAAGGCCGCACGCTTCAAAGAGAAATAATAAAAATCCGCTCTTCAGAGCATAGGAAATTCGGATTCCACGTGTAAAAGCAAGGAGATTTCCAAGTTGTAATCTTTCAAAAAGGAAGCGTTAGCGGAGGCCGTGAAGAGGACGAAAAAGGAATATTTAAAGCAAAAAAAGATTTTACTAGAGATGATTATTTAGGTCTTGGTGGCACAGCAGTGCTTCTTGATGGAGGGATAATTGTTGTCAGAATCATCGAAGTCTATTTATTAGAGCAAAAAAAATCCCGCTAAAAGGGGCTTTAGAGGCGTATGCTCCATTCAACCTAATTGCTAGGTGGGTTCGTTTCCTAAAGGGAGCAAATTCCAAAATTTTATTTGCAAAGCCTCTAGCGTCCTGATCCCTTAATAAAGCGTATCGTTGAGTCGCAACTGAACTAAAGTTATCCCAATCGGCAGGTAATTTTGAAAACGATGGTATGCATTTCTAGATTTATCTGCAAATAATATTTACAATTTCTTAATAAAGTAGCTAGTCTTTGTCTGGAAGGCTCAAAAGATCTTTTAACCCTTGCTTCGTCACTTCGCGACCCATGACTGCAATCGACTCCGTAAGGGGAATGTCTTTTGGGCAAACGCGAACGCAGTTTTGTGCGTTTCCACATTCGCTTATTCCACCCTCTTTCATAAGCTCATGGTTTCTTGCCTTTGCTTCCATTTTACCTGTTGGATGCATATTAAAAAGTCTGACTTGAGAAATGGGAGCCGGACCTATGAATTTTGAGCGGCTATTCACTTGAGGGCACCCCTCTGAGCAGCAGCCGCAGGTCATACAGGTGGAAAGTGCATACATCGTATCTTGTTTATCTTGGCTAATTTTTGGCCCAAACCCTTTTATATAAGTGCCATCGCTATCAACCCACGCTTTTACTTGCTTCAAATTTTCAAACATTCTTGCGCGATCCACAACAAGATCTCGTACTAAAGGGAATTTTGTAAAAGGGGCAAGCTTTACAACAAAACTGCCTGTTTTTTTAATAATCGGCTCAATGAGAGCTGTGCAAGCTTGACGAGGCCTCCCATTTACAAGCATGGAGCAGGAGCCACACACCTCTTCCAAACATCCTTGCTCCCAAGCGACAGGACTCACTTGCTTGCCCTGACGATTCACGGGCTTTTTTTGGATCTCCATGAGAGCTGAAATAACATTGATAAAAGGCGTCATTTCAAGCTCAAACTCTTCCCAATATTGATTACCCGTTTCGCCGCGATACACTTTAAGGATAAAAGATTTTGTCATGCCAACCTAGAGGGGTAGTTTGATATTATCAGGAATATTATCCAGGTGAGGCGTTACTTTTTTTGCCTTCACATAATCTCTTTTTAAGGGCTGAAGGTGTCTTATGTCAACGGGCTTATAATGAATTTGTGGCTCATCTGCATTTTTATCATAAGTTGCAATCGTTGTTTTTAACCACTTTTCATCATCGCGCTCTAAAAACTCGGGTTTAAAATGCGCTCCCCGGTATTCATCGCGAAGAAGAGCGCCTTTTGTCATAACCATCGCAAGCTCAATCATCGATTCAAACTGATTTGCAAAAACATAAGTTTGATTCAATTTTGATCCTGTATCATCAAGTGCAATATTTTGGTAACGCTCTTTGATCAATTTGAGATTTTCAAGAGTTTGCAAAAGATCTTTATTATTCCGCTTTACAGTCACATTTTCCACCATGAGATTTGCTAAATCATCATGAAGCTTATGAATGTTTTCAGAGCCCGTGCGGCAAAGAAGATCTCTTTTTTTTCTCTCTTCAAACTCTAACGCTTCTTCAAAGCAAGAATCGCGGGTGTCTTCATAATGTTTTGCTATATCTTCTAAATAACGAGGCACTTCCACGCCAGTTACAAGCCCACCAAAAATACACGAAAGAAGGGAGTTTGCCCCAAGTCTATTGGCTCCATGATATTGAAAATCAGCCTCGCCGGCAACAAAACATCCTGAAATATTTGACATCTGACGGTATCGCTCGAGTCTATCTGCATCATTTACAGCTGGAAAATCCACCCATGCACCTCCCATAGAATAATGCACTGCAGGAGCTATGCGCATAGGGACTTTGCGAGGATCCTCTCCCGTGAATTTCTGATAAATATGAAGCACAGAATCAAGCTTATGAACAGTTTTCTCCGGGAGATGCGTGACATCTAAATAAACTTCAGGTCGCCCCTCTACACCAAGTCCAAGCTCGAGCACTCGGAGCACCTCGCGAGAGGCAACATCTCTTGGAACTAAATTTCCAAACGCTGGATACATCTCCTCTAAAAAGTACCAAGGCTCCCCCGTTTTCCCGCAGGAAATCGTTTTTCCATCAGAGGTAACAATTTTTTTTGAAGCATCTCCATAGACCCAAACGCGCCCCCCTTCTCCTCGAATCGACTCAGACATGAGCCGAAGTTTATCACTTCCAGGAATCGCCGTTGGATGAATTTGAATAAACTCCCCATTTGCATATTGCATTCCCTGCATGTAAAGCCGACCCATCGCAGCGCCTGTGCAAAACGTAGAATTAGTCGATCGTTTAAAAATCATGCCCGGGCCACCAGTTGCAAAAACAACAGCGTCCGCTTTAAAAACTTCGAGCTCGAGATTAAAAAGATTCATCACGACAATTCCACGAGTAAACCCTTCCTCATCGATGACAAGACGCATAAATTCATGATGCTCAAATTTTTCAATAACCCCTTGCACCTCAAATTTACGTACCTGCTCATCTAAAGAATACAAAAGCTGTTGCCCCGTAGAAGCCCCGCAAAATGCCGTGCGATTATAAAGAGTTCCTCCAAATCTTCGAAAATTGATATTTCCCTCTTTCGTCCGATTAAACGTGCACCCCAAACGATCCATCATCTGAATGATTGCAGGCGCTGCAAGCCACATCTCTAAAATCGGCGGCTGATCAGCTAAGAAATCTCCTCC
>DAOWHK010000157.1 GCA_030641465.1 Parachlamydiales bacterium
GATAATCACCAGCTGACATTTTTTTTCCACCTTTTGTCATTTGGGTGATTTGCTCTTTTGCGCTAGCTAATTGATGTTGACCATCTGTGACAAGAGCGAGGAATTTGGTAATAGGGCTTTGCCTTGTAAGTTTTGAGGGAGCGGCCCCTGTATCAATGCCAAGTTTTCCAGCAGCTGTGCGAATATGAGAATTAGCATCGGAGAGTTTATTGCGCAATAGGTACTTTTGGGATTGTTTGAGTTTCAGGTTTTTCGTTTGTAGTTGTTGTTGAATATCCCCAAGCACTCCCGATGTGCTACTCATCTGGGCATGAATCGAAGCATCCGTTGGCATTGCTTGATTTTGCGATTGTCCTTGCGCTAACTCATATGGGGACTGAGAAGTTGTCGGCTCCACTTTTGTAGCCCCTTTCTCATTCATGAACGAGTCAAAGGACTTGTTTGGTGAGGACTCTTCTCCAGATACTGGCTTTGCTGGGCCTATGTCTGGCGTGCGTGGGATTCCTCCGGGAATTTCTTTTGCCATAAATTTTTATTTTTTTTATTTTTTATTTTTGTTGTTTACTTCTGCAGGAGATGGTGTTGTTTTAATGAAATTATCTACAAAATCAATCGCAGTATTTGCTGTTTTTTTAATGTCTTCATCTTTTGATGTTGTTGCGACATCGTTTAATAATTTTTCCCCTTCGGCAACTTTATCTGGGGAAAAAGTTTTGCTAATGCCTAGAAGAGCTCGTGCCATATCATTTGTGGGGTCTTTATCTAAAACTTCTTGAAAAGTATCGCAGGCTTGTTTGACTTCGAGTTTGTGTAAATGAAGATATCCTATGCCAATTTGTGACATATAACTTTTAGGATTTAGCATTTGTGATGCGCGGAATAATTTTAATGCGGAGTCTTCATCTGCTTGATTTACTGCAATAAATCCTGCTTCTAAAAACAGAAAGAAATCTTCTTTATATTTTTCTAGATCGGCCATAATCTTGTGTCCTCTTTATTGTTATTTAAATCTCAAATTAATTAGGATGATTTCTGATTTCTTACAGAGTTATTAATCATCGAATTTACTTGAGAAATTAAGTTCGATATCGAATCACCAATTTGCGTGACTTGAGACATACCAAATTGGAGGAGTAGGAATTTACCAGGTGTCGCAGCGGAAATGTTGCTTGCGATATTACGTACTTGCGACACAATGGAGCTTTGCAAGTGAATATATTGGCTAATGAGCGATTTGAAAGATAGTGTGGCCCATAGTGAGTCTGACATACAATTCCTCTTGTTTCTGTTATTTTACGTTTTCTATCACTTTTTGGAGTGCTGCATACCCATGAAGCAAGACTCCACATTTATCAAAATCCTCAGGTGCAGTGCCTTCTTTTAATGAAGATTTAACATCTTGCATATGAGAGCCAACTGTGGCTTTGATTTCTTCTCGTTTTTTTTTGTCTTTTAAATCGTCTTCTAGATCGAATTTAAATGGGTCATTTCCTTTGTCTTTTCTCTTTTCTAATCCAAACATTTTGCAAATACCTTTTGTCTATAATTTTGGTAATTATTGCTGATTGTAATTAATTTGATATTTTATGCCATCTTTTTCGAGTAAAACTGCATTTGATTCAATAGCGGTGATTTGCATCCCTTCTAAATTATCGCCATCTGATAGAATTTTTCCATTAATGACAATATATTGATTTACCTTTCCAACTTTTGAGCTTCCGCTAACTTGAAATTTTGCGGAAAGATTTATGCGTTCTGTCGATTGTGATGTGACGATCGCAAAATTCTTAATAAGACGTACTCCGCTGATTTTTTTTATAGCAGAAATTGCTTCTTCAAAGGTCGATGTTGCATTGTGGCCGACAAGGCCTGATAGAATGACTTCTCCATTACTTAGCTGGAATGACACGTTAACAAGGCCGCTTGTTAACAGAATACTTTCAATTTCTGTTTTTAATATATTTTCTATCGCAACTTGGTTGTCGAGTTTATTCAAATAGGGGAAGTTGGAGTTCACATATTCTGCAAGTTTTGTAGCTTCCTCTGTAGTTTCTAAATATCCTCTAAGAATAAAACGGCCAGGCGCCATTGCTGTGACATTTACGCCACGCCAGTTAGGGTTTTTTATGAGCATGTCATTAAAACTTTCCCAAACCAGTTCATCAATGACCACATTGTTTTCGATGCTTTGAATAAAAGAGAGCGAGTTAATATTATACGTTAATTCTTGCTGATTAATTTCTCTAAGAACATGTCCGATTAAAAACAGTTTTCCACTCGAAGGATTATACGAATAGACAACACCTGGAAATTGTTTTATTTTTTCTTCAATAAGTGCTGCTTCATCTTTTTTTTCCACCTGAACAGTTTGTGTATTAAAAAGAGAAAAAACGCCGCCAGCTCCAATAAGTATTAGAAGAACAAAAAGGACGCCAATGACAATGTGACGAGTGGGAATAAATAAGTCTTTCCAGTTTTTTTGTGTGGGCGTATCAATTGGTGTTTCAGCAGATGGTTCTTCCTTGCCTGCTGGGGCAAATTCTGGGTAAGTCCCGCTAGATGTCAGAGGAAGGGAGACAATAGTCTCATTGGACTGCTCTCTATCGATAATTAAAATTGTTGTCGTTCCAAGAGCAATAAGATCTTGGGAGATGAGCTCTTTTTTTTCTGTAATTTCCGATCCATTGACTAATATGCCATTGCGACTATCCATGTCTTCAATGAAAATATCTCCAGATTCATCAGAGCTTAGTTTTGCATGTTGCCGAGATACACTTAGATCTTGAAAAACGATATCACATGAGCTTGAGTCTTTACCAATAATATAGGTGGAGCCTGGATGCACGCCAAATTCTGCACCAGCATTGGGGCCAGAAATAATTTTAATGAGCCACTTAGCGTCTATATCGCCTGTAAAAGACAGAGTATCTAATGCCTCTTCTTCTTCAAAAATTGTCGGAGTGTCAAAGGAGGTCACTTCTCGAGGGATTTCATCTGCTTGCATCGCAGGATCGCTATTTGTAAAACGGAGAAGAACATTTCCTATTTGAACAGTGTCGTCTTCTTGGAGGGGCACTTGCTCCTCAACAGGTATTCCGTTAACGCTTGCAGGGTTCGTGGCGCTTAAATTTTCTAGGAAGTAGTCTTCACCGAGGCGTTTGATAATCACATGTTTTCTAGATACCATAGGATCTTCAATGACTTGAAAACAAACATCTGGATCACGTCCAATAATCCATTCTTCTCCATCTTCAAGACGAACAATTAATCCAGCAAGAGGTCCTTCTTCAGCAACTAAATAACGGGGCATTGTGTGTAGTCCACTTTTTTTCGGGGGTCATGCAACAGTGTATCACACCCTTTTATTTTACATCTAACTCTAAACGATCGAATTTTCCGGGTATTTTTCGATTTCAGCTCTCCAGTACTCCCTGAAGTTGATAAAGTCTTCGAGTTTTTCTTCAAACATCGCATAATGTACTTCATAAGGGATGGATAAAGAGAGAGTCAGGGTGCTTTCTTCGGAGTCCATTCCAATCACAGAGCCTCCTGTGCCCTGTCCTAAAAAATTTGCGCGCATGAGGTACATAAATAGAGATTCTCGAGAGTTTGCGGGTACTTTTGCAATAATGCTGCTAATATGAAGGCCTGGGTCGAGAGGGGAAACTGTAATGTTGCTTCCGGATTCAATAGAAAGCTCATAGCTTCCGGCCTGTTCTTTTTTGGGAAGAGCTTGGAGTTTGAATTTTTCATATAGTGTTTCCACAAATTGCTCTAGCATCGCTTGATCCAAAAATAATGATTCTAAATTTCCATCAGTATGCATTTTGTCTTTTTATTTCAATAAAAAAAATGATAGACTTTTTGAGGCCTAAATAAGGAAATGGTCGTTGTTGTTAGTTTTGTTTTATAAAAAAACAAATTTTTAATTAATATCTTTAATATTTTATCAATATATTATAAACTACAATTAAGGTTAATTGGAGGCTAGTATGACGGATGAATTTAAAAAGATCATGGAGTTTTTTACCCTTGATCCAGAAGAAAAAGCAAGTCATCTTAATGAGGTGTTCGATGATTCGATCGCATTCTTTGAGAAATTTAAGTATATCATCGAGAAAGGAACCCCCGAGCAGAAGAAAGAGATGATCGAACATGCTGCAGCTTTGCAAAATAAGCTTCGTTCTGAAACGACAAAAATTTGCGATTCTACAGGTCTTACAGAAGAAGAATTAGAAGCTTTCTCAACAGATGCAAATAACTTCTCTGAAGAGCAATGGTCCTCAATTCAACATGCTAAGGTAGAGATAGATAAGCAAGCAACAGATATCTCATCAATGATTAATCTAAAAAAGCCCGAATCTAACGAGCATAAACCTAGGCCTCCTAAGAAAGGGAAGGGGCCTAGTTCAAAACGTTCAGGGTGGGTTAGGTCGTAAGTGGCTTATTGCCAGCTGCTTAACGTTTGGTTTTGTTAATTACCTTAATTTAATGCTTTAATTTATATGTAATTACTGTTATAATTATTTATAGAGGACTAGACTCTATAAGAATTAAGTAATAATATTGATAGGTGGTAATAATGGTAAATAACATAACTAAACCGGCGCAGGCAGTTGCAAGGCCTTTAACTCCGGTTTCAACTCCGAAAAAGGGGAAAGGCGCCAATAGAGGTGATGCTTTTGGGTATTTGATGGCTCTTATGATGTCTAAAACACTTGGTGCAGACTCAAACTTATCAAAAGCTCAAAGGAAACAAGAAGCTGAGAATTTTCTAAAGCAATCGATTGAAACTGCAATGAGAAAAATTTCAAGCTTTGGCCAGCTTAAAATCTGGCTCAATCAAATGGTCCAAGATAGCAAGGGTTACTCTCCGGCTATGCAAGCCTGGATGAAGAATATGGCTAGCCAGATGAATAACTTTTCCGATAGTAAAGGTGAAAAAGCAATTACGAAAGCTCAAACTGCTCTTAATACAGACTTTAAAGTCCTTCAAGAAGATCAAAAGTCATTAAATGAGTGTAAGGACGATATTAGAGGTTGTAATAAGGAAATTGCTGATACGAAAAAGAATTTTGTTAATGGTCTCTTAAAACCTTATAGGTTGGAAATTGCGCGCTTAGAGAGGGAGAAAGCTCACACAAAAAGTCCATTTAAAAAAGCTGCGCTTGATATTGAGATTGCAGCAGTTTGGACTGCGGAAAAAGCAGCTCTTCCAGCGATTTATACTGCGGAAGGTGCTAAGTTGGCAGCCCTTTATTCTGCAAGAGGTATTGATACAAACCAACTTTCTGATTTTCAAGAGGATGTGAAACTTGATCAATCGAAAGTAAATAAAGATCAAAAAAATCTCAACATTGCCGAATACAACATTAGAAGTGAAAAGACTAACTTAAAAGATCGCCTGGAGAATCGAGGGAAAAAGCTTGGATCTGAGGCAAAATCTGGACTTACTCAAGAAGAGGTGAGTTACCATAAACGTCAGCAGATTGAGGAAAATTTTGCGATGATTATAGGTGCTGTCTCTACAAATTCAGCTCAGCCGAGAGAAAAACCTCATTCTTAGCCTTTCTTAAAGAACGTTTTTTATAACATTGTAGTTATATTATAATTACAATGTTACAATTAACAGCTAATTAATGAAATATTTCAGCAGGTAAGCTTTTGTTTTTCAACTAGTTATGTTTTAATTAAATAATAGTAACCAAATGCTTGTAAAATAAATACTTGTTATGCTATAATTAAGTCGGAAGGACATGGCTTTAACGTTTTAGTTGTAAAATATGAACAAACAGATAAAAGCCTAAGTCATTAATAGTTAATAATAATATGGAGAATAACTTGGGACATACACAAATACAACACCCTATAAATCAAGGGAATACAACAAATGCTGCAGGTGCTCAGCAAAAAGGTAAGCATAATGTACCGGACTTTAATATCCGTAAGTGTTCGATTTCTTATATTGTGATCGTATTGATGCAGCTTGGGATGAATCCTCTTCAGCGTCAAATCTCTGATTTGGCGAATGTGCAGGATGCGTCTTCTGGATCTCAAAATGACGTAACGAATATGGGTTCATTTATGAGTAATATTGAATCTCAAGTAGAGGGATATAATTCCGGTAAAACTACAGGAAAAGGTGGTGGACTTCCATCAGATTTTTGGAATAAAAATAATGCTGGGAAACTTGCGCAATTTGCAAAGCAATTTGGAAAGTATTTTGATGGGAATCCAGCGAATGGGAAGATGTCAGATTTCGTTCTCTATTTTCCAGGGATTAACTGGCATTCAAAAACAGGTCTTGCTTTGGATAAAAAGCTTACAGGTGAATTACTGCCAAAATTTTGGGCGGAAATGAAAAAAGCTACAGGTGGTGCCGGGTCTTTTATTAAGAATTCGGGAAATATTAGTGATATCCAGATGTATATGCTTCAGCAGGTTCAGCGTAATTTAGATGCTAAGTATCTTGGGAATACAAACCCTAAGGTTTATGCAAATCTGGATTTGAAAAGTAAAGTGTTTGATCCAATGGGAGATCCGATGGTTGCAACGGGTGCTTTGGTGCTTTGGAAAGAGTTTAATTCGCCTTTAGCTGCGCAGAGTGGGGGTAACAATACTCCTGGATTTACAAATTTTGCGGCAGATATACAAGCGTATATAAATCCAAAGGGTACACATGATCTTGGAAAGTTGGAAAGTGATGTGAATACGATGGCGAGGGAATATTATGATAATAATAACCCTGGATCAACAAGTACTTCGACAACGCCAACAAACACCTCTCCGTCTGATTCGTTTATGAAGACGCTTTATCAAGATACGAGTACTGCTCAGTCCCTTGCAGGAACGCAGTCACAAAAAGATACGCAAGATGTATCAAAAGAAAATTCGGAATTAACAAGTGATGACAAGGTGGGTCAAACGATTGTCTCTAATATCGCTCAAATGATGACTCAAGTCATTCAAAGTTATAAGTCGTCTTAATAATAATTAGTAATAAGGGTAATAATATATGGCAATGCCGATACAAAATAATACAAATATTGATTTTCAGCTTAATAAACAAGCTGTAGAGTTAGCTCTTGTGAGTCCAGCTGTTGCAGCTGCTACAACAAATAATGGTCGGAAATCTCGTCCAATTATGGTAAGGAATTCGTTTAAAAAGCTTGATGTAAGGACTTCTGCAGAAGTTGTAATCGAAAAAGTTAGTAAAATGTCTGAAAAACAGGCTGTAGCTTTTCTAATTACGGCAGGTGTGACTCCAAAGCGAATAGAGACATATAAAAAAGCTTTTAGTGAACCAAAATTGCATGGCCGAGAAATGGGGAATATTTTTGGAATTATTGC
>DAOWHK010000116.1 GCA_030641465.1 Parachlamydiales bacterium
AGCAATAAATATAATAAAAAATTGTTAGAGGAGATTCTCGGAAGCGTTGTTTCACATCTAATCCAAGCAGGTTATCCATCTTGGATTAGATACTTAATTTTTATGGTATTTAACTAAGTGTACATGCATCT
Source organism: Parachlamydiales bacterium (assembly GCA_030641465.1). Classification (GTDB taxonomy): domain Bacteria; phylum Chlamydiota; class Chlamydiia; order Chlamydiales; family Simkaniaceae; genus DAOWHK01. The sequence continues at coordinate 132 of DAOWHK010000116.1, forward strand.
AATAAACTACCAGCTACTTCATCCTGATTAGTAGTAGCCTCTGGAGTTGATTTATAGCAGATTTTAGTGGGAGTACTAGACCTTAGGGCCGTAATAATTGAATCTAAAGTGTGATTTTCACTAGGTTTTAAGAATACTAGTATATTTGAGTCTTTATCAACTGTAAACTGCATGACTTGCTGATCTGGCTCAGTTGGTGGGTTGACAAATTTTTCTGAAATATGTGTTCGAAAAAGCATGACTATTTGATTTATTTGGGACCGTTTATCAGTTTTATACATGGCTATCTGCGAAATATGGCAACGTTCCGAGACGGGATCTTTTTGAATGAGTAACCCTATGCTTAGTAAGGAATTAGCTACTTTATCGTTTATTAATTTTTTTAATATAGGTAATAGTTTTGTGAGTTGATTGCCTTCTAATTGATATTCTAGACCTAACGTACTATTAGTTACTGTATTAGGGGTTATTGTAGCCATAATTATTCTCCATGTCATGTTTTAGTTAATTATTGTAATTAATATACATAATACATTGTAAGGTAATTAAAAACAATCTTTACAGTTAATTAAAATAATTACTTACAAGTCGTGGAGTTTCCTAGGAAAGTGCTTAGGCGCCACTATATATTTGAAAAATGAAGGGACGGGCTAGAGGTGGTCGAACAGCTTTTGGATATCTAGTAAGGGAGCTGTAATTGTGCGATCATTTGTTTCAATCCCTTTTATGATCCGTTTGACGCTTGACATTACGGTTGAATGATCACGCATAAAAAGATCTCCAATTTTAAGATAGGGGAGCTTGAGTTTTGTTCGGCAAAAGTACATTGCAATTTGCCTTGGAGCTACGCAATCTTTACTCTGCGCTTTTCCAACAATGTCTTCGATCCGAATGCCAAAAAAAGTAGCAATAATTTTTAAGATTTTATCTGAATTTAGTTGATTTTTACTTTCAATGGCAATGAGATCTTTTAGTTGATTCTTTGCAAATTCGACTGTTATTTGATGCGATTTTTGAGGGTGTTTTGTGTGATGGGATCGAAGTACTAGGGCCTCAATACTTGTAAGTAATTCACTGATGTGAGAAAAAGTGTTGAGGAGATAGTCTATGAGCTCAGTACTTAGGGGGAACTTTAAAAGTTTGCAGCGTAGCTTCGCGATGGCTTTTTTTTCAGATAATGTATGGTCTTTAAATGGAAGTGTTAACCCCCATTCAAACCGGCTTATGAGACGCTCTTCAATTTCCCTCAAATCTCTTGGTGCGCAATTAGCGCTAAATATCATTTGCATCCCAGCTGTTTGCAGGTTATTAAATGTATGGAATAGCTCTTCTTGTGTTGCAGTTTTTCTCGATAGAATATGTATATCATCAATAATCAGTACATGATTTTGACGGTACGTTTCTCGGAAATTTTTTAGAGTTGTTGTGCGAAAGGCGCGAATGACATGTTCTGAAAAGGTCTCAGCTTTTATATATACCGTAGGAATTCCTTTTTCCATACAGGCTTTAGCTGTTGCCATAAGGAGGTGTGTCTTTCCCGATCCTTTTGGTCCATAAAGATAAATTGGATTATATTCACCAAGTTGAATTTCGTTTTTTCCGAAGGTGCTTTTTTCTTGTTTATATCCTACTAAATCAGACAGGAGTTTAAAGGGGATATTTTGGTTTGTTTCAGAGATAAATAGAGGAAAGGTGGCGTAGGATTCTAACGGATCGGAGGTGTAGGTTTCATGAATTGGTTTTATGTTTTGCTTTGATGGGGATTGGGGTTTTTTTGGCAGATTAAGCCCGGTTGGTGCGGAAATATGAACCTTTACTAGGTGTCCATTTTTATTATAGAAGCTTTTATTAAGTTTTGGATTTATGTGCTCATTAAACCATAAAATATGAAAGGGGTCTTTTGCTTGTAAATAGAGGTTACAAGCATCAAACTTCAATATCTTTAGAGACCGAAGCCACGCGTTTGAGGTTGCATGGCCTAGGAGTTTTTCTTCTTTTAAAACAAATTCTTTCCAAAGATCCATTATTTCCCCAATGATTATGGGTTTATCTAAACTGACCTAGTTCTTTTTTTCAATGGATTATTTTGTTTTCCTAATTTGTACATTTACATTTTTTCCACCAAATTTTTTTGATGTATACCAATGTTGTAGAATTTGCAGGCCGGTTGAAGAAATCCAGTAGAGATTAAGTCCTGATGGAAATTTGTAAAATAGGAATGTAAAGACAATTGTCATCATTGATCCCATTTTCTGCTGTTGTTTCTGTTGATCAGTCATGCTGGCTGGATCGTGTTTTGTCTGAGATATTTTTTGCTGCAGAAACATCATTCCACCTAGAATAAAGGGGAGAAGGTGAAATTCATTCCCAAAGAAAATTAAAGGGTAGTTCCAGCTAAAGAGGACATCTGGTGCAGTTAAATTATTAATCCAACCAGGAATAAAGGAAACTCCACGAAGCTCAAAAGTTGACTTTAAAAGGTCAAACATTCCAATAAGGAACGGAAGCTGAATAAGAAGAGGGATGCATCCTGTAAAGGGATTCACGCCTTTTTCCTTATAGAGCTGCATTGTCTCTATTTGACCTCTTTTAGGATCTTTTTTATGTTTTTTCTGTATTTTTGAAACTTCAGGAGCAACTGCTTGCATGCGAACGTTTGATTTGATGGACCATGCATTGAGAGGGTACATCATGAGCCTTAGAACAATTGTTAGAAGGATGATGGAAAATCCCCAGGATCCTGTTAGCTTATGAAAGAAGTTCATAACGAGAAAAAGGAATTTTGAAAAAGGCTCAGATATAAAAGAAAACCATCCATGGAAGCTTTGGCTGGCGATGTAATTTGGATTATATCCTGTGATTTCGTTGCTAAAAGCACGATCTACAGTTTTAAGTATCTTATTATCAAAAGGTCCAGCAAAAATCCTAAACTTCATTTCTTTTGATGTTTGCTTGAGCGGAAGCAAGACTTCATATCCGGGATATTTATTTGCTGGATAGACATCGTATTGTCCATCAATAATTGTGAGTCTTGTAGGGTCTATTTCTCCTGGAATATTATTTGCTTTAAACCCAGGTGCTGTATCTGTTAAAGGGTCTAAAATAATTCCTAAAAAACCATTGGAATTACATACCCAATCAGGTTGCATTGCAGAGTAGGTAAATGTTTGCTTCGGCAAGCTGATTTTATCTATGACAGATTTATAATTTTGAGTGGTGCGGTATTTGATAATTGGAGCAGGACTGCCTGATATGAGTTCTACCTCTGGAACGCCTGATGTTAGCCATAGGCCTCTAGAATCTCCTTCGACTCTGATATCAAGCTCAAGGGTGTAAGGGGCGTCGATATCGTCTCTAAAGTAGTAGGTTTTTGTAATACGGCGATTTTGTTCTAAGGCTTCAAGTTGAATAAGGTTTTTTTCTAATCTTTTTAGTTTGTAGCTTAAATGTGATGATTCTGGATAGTCTGAAACAGTTGATAAAGCATAGAATTTTTGGGGCGCCTCTTTTGCTTCATTGTAAGGTCCTTTTTCAAGAGATCTACGGATAAGCGGAGTGTAGCTTCCAATTTCTGGCTGCATGAGTTTTGGGCTGCTTGAATCGTCTGTGGCGATGTAGTAAGGATTGTTTGGAAAGCGGTTGTTTTTTGGATGATTTTTTTCTATATCACGATCAAATCCGATAGGAAGGACGACGCTTTTTTCTGCGTCATTGGATTTTAACTTTAGGTTGATCTCTGCAATCGCACCACCAATATTTGTGAATACAAGTTGTTGATAATCATTTTCTAATACGTAGAAGATCTCCTCTGTTTGCGGAGTGTCTTTGATTGTACCTTCTTTATAGGATGCTATGTGATTAAGGGCGGAAAAGCTATGTATTGGTTCAAATCGTTTATGTGTAGCATTGTAAAATCCTACTGGAAGATATTCACCTTCCATTTTATAAAGTGCTATTGAATCACCTGAAG
>DAOWHK010000097.1 GCA_030641465.1 Parachlamydiales bacterium
ATCTCAACATACAAAGTTTATCTAAAAGAAAGCTTTTTGACCCATATGCACTTTCTCTAAACATATTTTAATATAGTATTATGAAATTATTCTTTATGCTACAACTATTTCTTTCTTAACGCTGAGCATACTATGATATCCAATTATTCAAACGAATTAGTAGTTAAAATTTTAAATTATAGCGATGATCCTAGAAATGCTCTTGTTTGTAAGCAGTGGAAGCGTTGCCAAGAAACTGTCAATGATTATAGCATTAACGCCTTTAAAAAATTCTTACTCGAAAACACACACACCATAGAAATTGCAACGATCATCGATTCTGCCGACCCAAATAGTCGTAAGCTTTCTAGGTTAATGTATTTCTTCAAGGCCACTTGCAACTTGGAAAGAGCATATACGGGTGGGATTTCCATAGAAACTTTTAGAAGATGCAATGATTTTCGAGTGCAATATTTTATTGATGATGCTTGGATCAAATATGCTAAAAAGCTTGACCCATTTTGTATGATTAACGTTAAGAAAGCATTCAATAATAAGTATTATTTAGATTTCAGAGCTCACAGTAAACCTCAATATTTCGTACACTATCTTAATGTTACTCATAAAGTCGCAATTTTTTTTCAAAGTATATCAAATTCCTTAGAAGAAAATGTTAACTGTCCCTTGTTAATCAAACTTAAAAACTTAAACCACGAAGAGCTTTTCACTCTTATTGGTGATCCAATATCCCCTGCGGCTTTACGCGACTTATCTTTTTTAGAACAAAGACTAAAAGATTTTCCTGATCCAAAATCCAAAGACCTTTGAGTATGATGAAGTTGCTTATTGCATCGCTCCTATTCATAGGAATAGGAGCTGCTTTTTGAAAGTCTAAACCATGACCGCAGATTTTGGCAAAACCCTAAGTCTTAAATTGGTTTGAGTATCAAAATTATTTCTTTTTAGCTTCGATATATTTTACAACATCGCCGACAGTTTTTAGTTTTTCCGCATCTTCTTCTGAAATCTCAAAACCAAACCGTTCTTCAAACGTCATGATTAGCTCTGTTAGATCAAGGGAATCCGCATTAAGATCCTCTACAAAAGATTTATCCACAGATACTTCTGCTTCATCAACGCCTAGTTGTTCAATAACGATATCGATCACTTCTTTTTCTAGTGACATAGTATAATCTTCCTTCCTGTTTTATTATTCAAAATTCTTTTTTGCTTAAGCAAGCATTCCCCCATCAACTGCAATCGTCTGCCCAGTAATATAATCGGACATGGGACTTGCAAGAAATAAAGCGGTGTCTGCAATTTCTTTTGGGTCTCCTAAACGTGCCATAGGCACTTTTGACAATATTGCGCTTTTTTGCTGCTCTGATAAAGCATCTGTCATACTCGTCTTAAAAAACCCAGGAGCTATGCAATTCACGCATATCCCTCTCGATCCAACCTCTATTGCAAGAGACTTGGTAAACCCAATCATACCTGATTTAGATGCAGAATAATTAACCTGACCAGGATTTCCTGTCAAGCCAATTACTGAAGAAATGTTTATGATCTTCCCATAGCGCGCTTTCATCATCGGCCGGACAAGTGCATGACAAAGGTTATATACAGATTTAAGGTTTACGTTGATCACATCGTCCCAATTAGCCTCGGACATTTTCATTAAAAGGGCATCTCGAGTAATTCCGGCGCAGTTCACAAGAATATCGATCGATTTCCACTGATCAAGCAGCTCTTTTACAGCTTTTTCGACGTCTTGTGTTTTTGATACATCAAGAAGAACATAGGTGATTTTTTGACTGTCTTGTGCTTTGTTTTTTTCCAATGCCGAAACAACTTGCATGGCTCTTTCTTCGTTTGTTCCAAAAATCGCTACATCAGCACCATGCTGAACATAAGCCATCGCAATGGCTTTTCCAAGTCCCGATGTGCCACCTGTTACAATCGCTTTTTTTCCGCTAAGTAATAATTCCATCAAATCCTCACTTCAAGTCTAAGGCTTTTGCTAAATTTTCTAGATCTTCTACTTTACCAACATTTAGAGTTGTGCCAGGCGTTTGAATTTTCTTATTCATACCAACGAGTGTCTTTCCACACCCAATTTCTAAATAAAAATCCACTCCCTGCTCGATCATCTTGCGAATCCCTGTTTCCCATCTAACAGGCTCTGTCACTTGATCAATCAAGTTTTGAGTAATCGTCTTTTTTTCGGAAGCATAATCTCCAGGAACATTCATCACAATTTGTCTTTCGCTATCTTGGATAGGAATATGGCGGAGTTTTTCCGCAAGTCTATTCTTTGCATCGAGCATAAGGCCGCTATGAAATGCTCCAGACACTACTAGTGGAAGCACCCGCTTGGCACCCATTTCTTTGAGTTTTTTTGAAGCGCTTGCCACTCCATCAATCGTTCCTGAAATCACAATTTGACCAGGGCAGTTTAAATTTGCTACCCACACTTGATTTTCAAAACTTTTTAGGCAATCTAAAACAGATTCTAAGGGGAATCCTAAAATCACGGCCATTGTACCTGGAGATTTTTTGGAAGCCTCATGCATATATTCGCCGCGAGCTCTTACAAGAGAGACACCATCTGCAAAATCTATTTTTTTGGCAGCAGTCAGCGCTGAATACTCTCCTAAGCTAAGACCCGCACATACCGATGGAGTAAGATCTGGGAATTCCTGCTCAACAACTCTTAAAAGAGCAATACTCGTGACAAAAATTGCGATCTGACTATTTTTAGTAAGAGTTAGCTCTTCTGAGGGACCTTCAAAAATGAGCTTTGAAAGGTTAAGCGATAATAGATCGTCAGCCTCTTGAAATACTTGCTTAGACGCAAGATAGGTGTCATAAAAATCTTTGCCCATACCCACATACTGAGCACCTTGGCCTGGAAATAGAAATGCTTTTTTCTTATGCATCGTTTACCCATCAATTTTTGTTAAAATTGCAGCGCCCCAAGTAAGGCCTGCTCCAAAAGCTACAAGGAGCAAATGCTCGTCTTGTTTCACTTCTTTTTCCTCCATCAGCTCAGAAAGCGCAATTCCAACAGAGGATGCAGATGTATTTCCATATTTATGGATGGTCATATAAACTCTCTCCATTGACACCTCAAACCGTTTTGCGATCGCTTCAATAATGCGAATATTTGCCTGGTGAGGAACAAGCCAGCTAATATCCTTTTCTGTAAGATTAGCTTTTTCTAAACAAAGTTTTGCAGCAGCTTCCATCCGCCTTACAGCATGTTTAAAAACATTTTTACCATCCATCTGAATAAAATGCTCCTGATTTGCAACGGTCTGCTCTGTAGCAGGTTTTCTTGAGCCGCCAGCTGGCATGATTAATAAACCGGACTGCTCTCCATCACACCCTAAATTTACATGGTCAATAGCAAGCCCTTGCCCTCCATTTTGAACAACGCATGCAGATGCTCCATCTCCAAAAAGGATGCAAGTATTGCGGTCCTTGTAATTAACAACTGACGACAATTTTTCTGCAGCAACAATCAAGACCGTTTGATACATTCCCGATTCGATATAAGCTTTTGCAACAGAGAGTGAGTAAATATAACCAGAACACGCAGCTTGCAAATCAACAGCTGCTGCATTTGTCGCTTTTAACTCTTTTTGAATGAGACAGGCTGTGCTTGGAAAAATGTAATCAGGAGTAAGAGTTGCAAATAATATGCAATCGATAGTTGAACTCTCCACATTTGCCTTTTTTAAGGCGCGCTTTGCAGCCTCAAGCCCCATATCAGAAGTGAATTCTTCAGCCCCAGCAATCCGCCGCTCTTTCATCCCTGTTCTGCTGACAATCCATTCATCGGAGGTCTCGACCATTTTTTCCAGGTCTTTATTATGTAAAATCTTTTTGGGAACATAAGCCCCAACCCCTGTGATGACAGCACGCTTCTGCATTGTTTAACCAACTTATATTTAGTGATTTATGCAATTTACCCTACAAGCATATATGAGTAATATTTCAGGTAAACTGCTTGCTTATTTTAACGTGCAACCATAAAAAATGAAAGCTTTTTTATCCCAAAATTCTCTATTATAAGCTCATGATAAATTATCCTATCCCTTTACTTACTTTGATCGCCTCTTTACGAAAACTCCCTGGAGTTGGAAAAAAAACGGCGGAGCGTTTTGCTTTTCAAATGATTGATTGGCAAGAGGACTCTCTTGAAAGTTTTGGAGATATTGTCAAAACAATCAAACAAAAACTTCACACCTGCAAAGAATGCGGATGTCTAATGAGCGACACTCATTGTCTATTTTGCGACCTCGGAAATCGCTCCTCAAAAGCACTTTGTATCATCGCATCGCCAAAAGATGTCTATGCAATGGAAGAGACTTCTGTTTTTAAAGGAATATATCACGTACTCGGCACTCTTTTATCGCCTCTCGAAGGGATTACTCCAGACAAACTCGCAATAGAAAAAATCCAAAATCGAATAGATAAGCATCAAATTCAAGAAGTAATCATTGCTCTTGACTCAACTCTTGAAGGGGATGCTACGGCGCTCTATCTCAACAAAATGCTCTCTAACGCAACTATTTCGAGGCTCGCACTAGGTCTTCCTATCGGAAGTCCTCTTGATTTCATCGACGAAGGAACCCTTTCCCAAGCTTTTACGGGCAGACAAAATTTCTAACGATTCCTCTCCTTTGGAAAGCACCTAGTTTTACTCTTGATAATTAACTAATTATATAATAAATAAAGTTTATAAATGCATTTTGTTTACTATGAACTATTTTATTATATTTTTACTACTGTTTTTTACTTCATTTAATTGGGTTATTCTCGGAAAAGAGTATAATCTATTAGATTATCGAAACGATAAGCATATCATCGTAGAAGCTCAAGATCTCCTAGAAAAGTACTCTCCTCGGCGGGACCTTGGAGAAGATCCCCAAAAAGCGATAGAGGAATGGCTACAATTTCGAAAAGAGAAAAAAGAGCCTGAGGAGCTGGAAGAAGAAAAACAAGAATTTACTAGCGCCCCATTAGAAATAGATCTTTCTTGTGTCATTGCCAAAACCCTTAGAAATCAATGGAATATCAAAATAGGACGTAAAGAAATTGTACGTCAAGAAGGTGTTTATCAAAGCTCAAAAGGTCCATTTGATCCTGTGGTTGGAACATCGCTAAAAAATAGCTTCTTATTTGATACGCAAAGAATTGGGTTTAAGACCACAAAAGATGGAAGCCAACAAACAGTGGAGCTATTTTTAGAAAAACTCACCCGCATAGGAACCAAATTCACTGTTGCAGGCTCCCTAGAAAGGGAGCATAACCCTTCTTTGATTTTTGCAAATGATTTTAGCCGAACAAATCAATATGACCTCTCTTTTACCATTGACCAACCTCTATTTAAAGGACTTAAGTACAGCGCTGAAGCAGTGCAAGAAAAAGTGGAAGCCATTGAGCTTTGCAAAGTAGAACATGAATACGTCCAAACAATTGCAGAAGAAATTCGCGATGTCGTTTTCAAATATTGGGA
>DAOWHK010000163.1 GCA_030641465.1 Parachlamydiales bacterium
GGAAGAGCAAGAAGAAACAATAAAGTCTTATCAAAATTTAATCGATGCAAAATCTATTGAATCCGAGAAATTTCTATATCAAAATGAAAAACTTGTTGAGGAATCTTTATTATTTCATCGAACTATCGCACGGCTCGAGCAGGACATATTAGAAAAAAGAGAAAAGCAAGATCAGCTTGAAGCTACACGAGAAAAGTTGACTGCTGTGACCATAAAATGTAATGAATTAGAAAAGCAGTCTCAGAAACACCTAGAGGAGCAGCGCCTTGCAACAACGCAGCCGGATGAGCCTGCAGAGGATCCTGAAGTAGATCAATATTTTGAAAAGGAAACAGAAAGAAAACAGATTAAAATATCCTATGACAGCATGTATCTACAATTTAGCTCTTTAAAGGTGGAGCTTGAAAAATTTGTAAAAGAGGCTGGAGATACTCAAAGCGTTGATTTTACAGAGAAGAAAAAAACATTTGAAAGTATCAAAATGGAACTTCAAGGGATGAAACGGCAGGTGATTGACCTTGATCGGGAGCTGTTTATTTTGAAAAAAGAGATGCAGGGCAAAGGAATTTCTGTTTAGGAAGCAGGGATAATAAAAAATTGCAGATACTGTCTGCACAAATTAGCTGGTCTCATAATGTGGACATTGTATCTAAGTGTAAGGCCCCGATAGAAAGAGAGTTTTACATGAAAATGGCGAAGAAAAACGGTTGGACCTATAGAGTATTAATCTATCATATCGAAGAAGGAACCTTTGAAAGGACCATGGTTTCTCAGTCCAATTTCAAAGATAATCTTCCAACAAATATGCATCAGGAGACTGCTTTTGTTGTATAGTGCTTTAATATAAAATCGCATAGATGGGACGAGAGCTATCCGCATCTATGAAAAAGCGGGGTTTAGAAAAATCGAGCAGTTTGCTCAAACGCATGATGATCCGAATCCATGTTGGATGATGCGATTAGAAATAGAAGAGTTGAAACGTCTGTTTGGGGAAAAACCTACTTCGGTTTAATTAACCCTCTTTTGGCTATCTCAAGTTTCAGAAAATCCCACTAAAATTCCCTTAAAAAAAATGCAACGCTCCATAAAAAATACGAAAAGCTAAAAGAAGAAAGAAAATACTGATCACTCTCTTCAAAGAGAAAAAAGGGGTCAGCTTCTTGAAGTCAAAAAGATGAGTACTCAAGCACAAAAAAACTGACGCTGTGAACAGCTTAAATAAAAGAACAAAAGCCATGCCTGGAACACTAATTAGAAAATCTCTAAGCAATTTACTCTCTCAATTAATCTTTAGAAAATATTGCACACAATGTGTAACATATTAATTTAGCAATTCCAGGGGTATTAGGGTCTCTATTGCAATTATCCATGCACTCAACGAAACCGACAGCTTGCGCTCCATTAATCATTGAAGCTGTAACAAGAACCATAGCTGGAATAGCGATCTTGTTTACATTTTTAGCTATTTGTTCTGGTGATGCAAGACTAATTTTTGGAACGTAATTTGATATAGCAGACGCGCCCATCTTAAAGCCTCTTTTTGGGGTTGGTTATTGTGGTATACAATCAACAACAAATATATATAACGCCCTACAAAACAGCAAAGGTTTTTTGATTTTGTACTAAAGGGCAAGAGTTAAGATTTCATGTCCCTCATGAGTAATTAATATTTGGTGCTCCCACTGCGCGCTCGGTTTGCCATCAAGTGTTCTTGCTGTCCATCCATCTTCGGCATCGATTGTACCCTCACGCACGCCAGCATTAATCATCGGTTCAATTGTAAAGATCATCCCGGGTGCTAAGGGGATATTTACGCGATTGGAATGATGTGGTATTTGAGGTGCTTCATGGAAAGAAACTCCAACGCCATGTCCTACAAATTGGTTGACGACAGAGCAGTTTTTTTCTGCAGCATGTTTTTCGATCACATCTGCAATATCTTTCACAAGAATACCGGGTTTTAAGATTGCAATAGATTGCATTAAGCATTCATAGGAAGTGTCGATCACTCGTTTTTTTTCTTCAGAAATAGCGCCAATTGCAACCATAGCGCTACAATCTCCATAGTACCCATCTAGGATACAGGTATTATCAATATTTAGAATGTCTCCTTCCATGAGGGGACGGTGATCTGGAATTCCATGGCAGATAACATCATTTAGCGATGTGCAAATAGCTTTTGGAAAAGGGGGATCGCCATAACCTAGAGGCGCTGGAATGGCTCCTACTTGTTTATGAAGCTCCATGGAATAATCATTTAGCTCAAGTGTTGTTACGCCAATTTTTGCCATAGCACAGGTTTTTTTCAGAATTTCTGCAGAGAGCTTGCATGATCTTCTAATGCCTTCAATTTGCTCGGGTGTTTTTAGATAAATTTGATATTTTTTCAGATAGGTAGAAGCAAGATCTTCTCTTGATTCAGGAGGGAGGGTTGGAAAATGACATTTTTTCCATTTTTTTCCACTTCCACAAAAGCAAGGGTCATTTCTTGAGATCATTTGGTTGTCCTTTTTTTCTTACTATACCGAAAAATAGGTTAATAATACACGGTTTTTAGTGTGAGCCCATGGGCTGGAGCTGTCATCCCTTTTACTTGAAATAATTGATCGAGATCTATTTTTTTTGCGCCAATATAGAGAAGAGTCCCGACGATATTGCGTACCATTTTATAGAGGAAGGAATGTCCTTCGATGACAAATTCTAATCTATCCTTTGTAGGAATAATTTCACATTTTGTGAGTGTTCGTATTTTATTCTGGGGAAGTGATGGGATTTGATTGCAAAGACCGGAAAAATCATGAGTACCAATGCATTTTTTAGCAGCTAGGGTAAGGAGATTTAGGTCTATTTTATAGGGAAAATGCCAGGCGGCGGCTCTTTCAAATGGAAGTTGAAATGGATGATTTGTTACCAAATAGTGGTAGGCCTTTCCTTTAGAATCGAGTGTTGGATGAAAAGTTTCCTGCATTTTCTCGATTTTAATGATTCTAATTTCTTCTCTTAAGCGTGCGTTTAGTAAAGAGAGACTTGGAATAGAGGTGCTTTGAAAATTTACCACTTGTCCTTTTGCGTGGACTCCCCGATCTGTGCGACTTGCAGCTTGGAGAAAAACTTTTTTCTTTAAGACTTTTTCTAGTGCTTTTTCTAAATGCTCCTCAACACTTGGGCCCTCTTTTGTTTTCTGAAATCCAAAAAATGGAGCGCCATCATAGCTAATAGTGAGTTTGATGTTCATTTTTTGAGGATTGATTCAAAACCATCTAGGAACATTTGAATGGAAATAAGTGTTAAAATCATGCCCATTAAGCGCTCGCAGGCAATAATGCCTCTTTCTTTTAATATCCGTTTTAAAAAAGAAGAAGAAATTAATATGATAGTTGTGCCAATCCAGGCAAGGATAATGGCGGAGGAAAGACCGAGAAAGCTAATGTCTTTATGGGAATAGATCATGACAGCTGCTAAGACCGATGGGCCGGCAACTAGAGGAATTGCAAGAGGGACAATTAATGGCTCATTTCCTTTTGGGAGGTCTATAATGCCATGCTTTGAGGGAAAAATCATCCGAAGAGCGATAATAAAGAGAATAATGCCTCCCGCAATTTGGATGGTTTCTTGCTTTATCCCCAAAAAATTAAGTAAATAGTTTCCAATCAAGGTGAAAAATAAAATGACAAAAAGCGCAATAATAAGCTCTCTTATGATAATAATACGCTGCCTATGTACGGGAAGTTTTTTTAAAATAGAGACATAAATAGGAACATTTCCTATTGGATCCATTAATAAAAAAAGAGAAAAAGCTATGGAAAAAACAGACATAATATCTCGCACCTCGTAAAAGTCTATTGTAACAGAATTAAGGAATTTCTTTGATAAACTTTTTTTGTGTGTCAGAGCAATGTTAAAATGACATCCATTTTTAACAAAATTATTGTGATGCTTTCCCAATAAGGAATAAGGGGCTTTGCCCCCTTCACTCAGTTTGATTAGAGTTATTCTACCCACATGCTTGGAGATAAGTTCTCCTGGATCTTCAAGTCGGCACCTTTTTCAAGACTACCCTAGTGGGAGGTTGAGCTTTTTTAAGCTCTATTGCATAGAGCATCTAGTTGTTATCCCAGTCGGAGGATTCATAGCCTGTTCGAGTCTTCTTCTTGTATCAAATACATGGTATTTTCCATATTCAGTATCCCAGGGCTCAATAGGTTCCCCGTCTTTTTTTGCTAAGTCATAGATCCGTCCATAAACCGTATTTTTTTGTTCGGTACTTAGTTGAGAAAATTCATAAACTAGGGTTGCCGGAATCCAATAAGTGTCGCAGGGTCGGACAGGATCCTCTTCTGAGAACCTTATTCCCATCTTGCTCCCTGCTAATGTATCGGGAAGTGATGTTATCTGAGTATTTATGAGAGCTAAAGCGCTCAAATTAGTAAGCTGGCCGATTTCGGGGGGAAGCGCTGTTAACGGATTTTGATAGATATGTAAAGACTCTAAATTTGTAAGAAGACCAATTTCGGGGGGAATTTCTGTTATCTGATTCTGAGGGAAATGTAAAGCCCATAAATTCGTAAGCTGGCCGATTTCGGGGGGTAAATATCGAAGATTTTTATTACTTAAATCGAGAAATTGTATATTTTTTACAGAAGGATTTTGCTCAATCCAAGTGCTAAGCCGCTCTCTAATCACGGTTAAAGGTAAAGCTGCAAAAGCCTGCTGATTTACATGATCTTTGCCGCCTGGTAGATTCCTCCAGAATACTAAAGTAGATGGGGTTTTGAGTGCCCTTTCCATTTCAAGAAACTTTTCCAATGAGACGCGCGGTAAATGAAGTGCTATATTTTGTGGAACTGACTGTAGTGTCTGCCTATAAATTTCTTTAATAGCCGCTAAATTTACATTAGGATTAAAGGATTGTCCTGGGTTTAGAAGCTGAAATACCTGCCGCAATTCACTAATTACTACTGCCTCTGTTTGTTCTTGCCACGACTTCGATACTCGGCTTGTAACTGCGGGATTTCCCACGTACCTAAGTATAAGTTGTTGAGCTTCAGCCGGTAAGGTTGAGAGAACATTTAATTCAGTTGGATTAGCCATTTAATTACCTTTTTTTGTTTTAATGTCTAAATTATAACAAATAAAGTGGGTGAAGTAAATGCGCGTTTTAATTAAATTAATTATTTACTCCTATACACATGCCTATTCACGACTTATGTATAGGAGTACCGATAGCTCGGAAACTATCATTGATTCGAGAGGTAAAAGATCGGCCCAATTCTAAAAAGGGGTGTCATAATAACGCTCATGAAAAGGTGTCATTTTACTGTTGCTTTCACATAATTTTTTTTTGTGATTCATTTATATTTACTTGAAAGAGTTTATTCAAAAATTTTATTTGAGTCGGTGATAGGGGACTTAAGAATAGAAGGGTGTCTTGATTTTTTTCAAAAGCCCCTTTCGTCCAATTGGCAGACCCAAAAATAAGGATCTGATTATCGATGTTTGCAAACTTGTGATGCAAAAGCTGAATTCCTGAGCTTAAATAAAGGGGCACGTTGCCATCTTCAAGCATTTTAACGACTTTTCGGCTTGCACCCCGCGCTGTATAGGAGTCTATTGCTACTTTGACTTTAACGCCCCTTTCCTGTGCTTTGATGAGACTTTCTGTGATAAGTGGATGGGTAAAAGTAAACTGCGCGATATCTATTTTAACCTTTGCGCTATCAATGGCGCTTATTAGACTTGATAGGATCTCGCCCCTGAAATCGGGAAGGCGATGGATTTTGATCGTTTGATGTTCAAGATCAAGAATGTGATTTTTACTGTTTTCCTCACTGAAAAATTTTGCAAGGGTTTTGCTATATATTCCACATGCAAGGTTGTCGTGCATGGTAAGTGAGGAGGTGGTTAAATTTGCAGATCCAAGAAGTGTGAGCTCCTTATCGATGATGAGAAGCTTTTCATGCATTAGACCTTTAGTTTTCACAAAAGATATTTGAATGTTTGGATGGAGGGATTTTCTAATGCTTCGACTGGCTTGTTTATCCAAAAAAATACGAATGTCAATTCCAGCTTGCGCTTTGTAATTGAGGTGGCTGATGATATGGGGGTCTGTTAAGCCATAGGTATAAAGAGTAATGGAGTCTGTTGCAGATTTTAAGGCTGTTTGATAGGCAAGTTTTAAGTCTTGTCTTGTTTGGTTTGAAAAAAAAAGAATAGGATTTTTTTGTGTCGGAAGGTTTTCCTTCGTTGCAAAGTATATAAATCCTGCAAA
>DAOWHK010000096.1 GCA_030641465.1 Parachlamydiales bacterium
GCAAGAGCGGGAAAGCTTGTCGCAATTGGAGAGACAGGGCTTGATTATTTTTATGAGCACTCTGATAAAGAGCTGCAAAAAGCATTTCTTATTCGGTATATTCAGCTAGCAGCTGATTGTAAATTACCCGTTGTTATTCATTGCAGGGATGCGTTTAGTGATCTTTATTCTATTTTAGATGAGCATCTTAAAACGCCTCTTATGCTGCACTGTTTTACTGGAAGTTTAGAGGAGGCAAATGAGGCAATAGAGCGTGGATATAGGATTTCTATTAGTGGCATTGCTACTTTTAAAAAATCAGGTGAGCTTCGGGAAACTATTAAGCAAATCCCGCTTGAATATCTTGTTCTTGAAACGGACTCTCCTTTTTTAGCGCCTCAAAATTATCGCGGCAAGCAAAATGAGCCGAGTTTTATCGTAGAAACGGCCAAAATGCTTGCAAATGTTAAAGGGGTGCCTTTTGATTTAGTCGCTCAGGTAACAACAAAAAATGCCGAGCGATTTTTCTTGAACCAGTAAAGTTTTTTAATTAATTATTAACATCTTGAACGTTAGTGTAATTAAATGCTGAAAAATGATATAATGTTATTTCGTTAAGAAAGTAGGTAAAATAATGGCCGCTATTAATAGAGGTGTAATAAATACATTGCCAAGTGAGGTTTTGCAGCAGATCATAGAGATTGTTGATGATCCTCTCTTAACAAGTTTAGTTTGTAAACGTTTTGCTGCAGAGACTTTAGAGAGAATAAATGCTCATTTAATAGGTTTATGTGGAGTTTTTACGATTGCTCATCAAGGAGATAGTGCTCTTTATAAGGCGCGTAATATTTTTCTTAGGGTTGTAAGAGATCATCATAGGGTGATCCAGTCAGAAAAAGGGGTTTATGGTCAATATTCTAGAGTTTCCGTGGATCGATGTAGAAAGTTAATAGAGGATCTTGAACCTTCTGTTTCAGATGATTTGCTCAGGGATTTTGCGTTAAGTCTTACTGAAATAAATGTAAGTAATTTTTATAATGAGTCTAGCGAATTAGCGAAAGTCAGTAAAATTGGTGTTCAACAAGAGATTCTTACGTTTTTTTCTATGAAAAATACGGAAAAATTTCGGACTAAGTCACTTGGAATATTTGATAAAGCATTGCGTTTTCTTGGAGCTTCGAAGTTTCGGGAGGGGTTTTCTATAGACTTGGGGGGCAAAGAAATAATGGGCTTACATTTTGTGAGAAATCAGCTTTATTATTTACCAAAAGATCTTGGAAATTTTTCGTTATTAGAAGTTTTAGCTATAATAGATTGTCAGCTGTTAGACCTTCCCCCGGAAATAGGATTTCTAACTAATTTAAAAGAATTAGATCTTTCTTTTAATTATCTAAAAAAAATTCCTCCAGAGCTTGGGAGGTGTTCGAGTTTAGAAAAATTAGATCTTACAAAAAATAGACTTCAAAGTGTCCCTATAGAAATTGGGGAACTTAAAAAGCTTCATAGTGTGGACCTGTCCTTTAATAGGGTTTCGCTCGAAAAGGACACTATTTTGCAGTATGTGGGGCTAGACCTTGGTAGTCAGCAGGTTGTGCGTCGAGAAAATAAGCGGATGCAATCAGAAATGCTTTTAGGGTACGAGGAAAAAACTTCTTGGAATATCATGAGAGTTTGGTTAGAGCATTATGGCAGGCAAGAAGTTTTTGATAATGAGTCGATTTTGAAAACTGCTCTTACAAAGGTTCCTGATCAAAGTCCTCCTGTAAAACGTGATCCTTCTGGCTCTCGTTTTTGTGTTTGTTTATAATATATTTTTTTTGTAGGTTGATGCTTTTACTGTCTTTTTAGGGTAGGTATGAGCTCAAATGCGTTAAAACTTCACAGTGCCTTTATTTGGCGAAGGGTCCATTCTCTTTTTGGTCTATGGCTCGTCGTTTTTTTACTCGAACATCTTCTTACGAATTCTCAAGCAGCGCTAATGTTTGGAGAAAGTGGCATGGGGTTTGTCCGTGCTGTGAATTTTTTAAAAAATCTTCCCTATCTTCATGTTTTGGAAATTTGCCTTTTAGGCGTTCCTCTGTTTGTGCATATGGCATGGGGTATCAAGTATTTGCTGACAAGTCGGCAAAATACTCTTCCATCAGATGGATCAAAACCTTCTCTTCCAAAATATTCACGAAACCTAGCGTATTCTTTGCAGAGGATTACTTCATGGGTTGTGCTGTTTGGGATTATCCTTCATGTGGGATATATGCGATTTTACCGCTATCCAACGGAGACGAGTTTTGGAAAAAGTGCCTCTTTTTTTGTGCGCCTAGATATGGACAAGGGACTTTATACTGTGGCAGACAGGCTCGGCGTGCGTTTGTACAATAGTCAAGACATTGCAGAGGAAAGGGCTCAGATAAAAAACCTTGAAGAGGAGTCTTTGCAGCTGCAAGAAAAAGCAAGGCAGACTTACAGTGAGCTTGGAGAGAACATCCACTATCAGGAAAATATCGCCTCTATTTTAGAGGAAAATCAGGATCTTTATTTCAAGAAAAAATGGTTAGAAGGATTGACTAAAAGATCGATCGGGAAGGGACAAGTGATCGCGGAGTCTGATAATTTTGGGACGGCGACTCTTCTTGTTGTAAGAGATTCTTTTAGCCATGTGTTTACAGGGATTTTATATACGATTTTTGTTCTAGGAGCGGTATTTCATGCGTTTAATGGGCTTTGGACGTTTTTTATTTCTTGGGGAGCGGTTCTTCGCGTTCGCACGCAGTCACAGGCTGTGAATTGTTGTATGGGAGTGATGATAATAATGGGCTTTTTGGGTCTTGCTGCAATTTGGGGAACGTATTTTATTAATTTAAAACATTAAAGGTTGACGTGGGAAAAAATACAAAAGAGGTGATTGTTGTAGGAGGTGGCTTAGCAGGGCTCTCTGCTGCAATGAAACTTGCGGAAAAAGGATGCCATGTCAAAATTATTTCGGTCACTCACGTTAAACGTTCTCACTCTGTTTGCGCTCAAGGAGGGATCAATGCGGCCATAGATATTAAAGGAGAGGATGACTCTCCGATTATTCACGCCTATGATACGATTAAGGGA
>DAOWHK010000027.1 GCA_030641465.1 Parachlamydiales bacterium
CATTTTTTACAAAGATAAATCCCCTCCTGATCAAACTGATTATACTCACCTGACCCAGGCGCTTCTGTACCCTTATACTCAATAATCTCTTTTTCTTTTGGAGATAATGAATGATAGCGGATCATGGTTGCATTTTTGATCTACCCCTAACATAAAACACACAGCCACCTACTAAAAGTACTATCCCCCCAGCAAAAAGAAAGCGCACAGGATTTTTATACTCATCTACTTTTCCATGAAGCTCTGTTGCTATCCATTCATTCGTTTTACTTTTGGGAGCAAACCCTGTATATTTGTCGATATTTCGCCTAGTTTTATTCATTTCATAAGTGCCATACATCGCAAAGCTCAAAAGCCCGACCCCGAGAATCATCGCAATAACGCCACCTATTCTTTTTTTACTCATTTTCATGGTACATTGCCCCTACTTTGATCGCCCTGTAAAAAAACAAATTCCACCAGTAACTATAAAAATTACACTACCAATATAAATGAGCATAATCGGAGTCTTAAACTCATCGATTTTTCCATGCAGGCCACGACCAATCATTCCCTTTGCAGGTCCTTCAGAAGAAAACTGATCCACTCTACCTTTTGCTTTACCTAGTAAATTAGATCCATAAATTCCACAAATTAAGAGTATTACCCCAATAACAAGTAATACGATCCCAACAATCCCTTTTTTATTTATTTGCATAACAACCTTCAAATTATTTAATAAACGATTAATAGTTCAATTATCATTTAATTATAATTTAATCAAGGGTCAATTAATTCCACCTTCCCAGAATTCAAGTCATAATAACCACCAACTACTTTAATTTGATTTTTTTTAATCATTTTGGATATTAATTTTGTCTTCTTTAACTGATTTGCTACAAGTCTTACATTTCCTTTGACTGCGCTCTCAAGGGTTGCCGCCTTTTTAATTACTGGATCGATGTGACTTGCAATAACGGGGATATCAGCCGTATCACCTGTCATAACAGCATTTACCGCGCCACAGTTTTCATGACCAAGAACCATAATTACAGAGGAATCAAAGTGAGCAACTGCATAATTAATACTTTCAAGTTCAATATCTCCAACTACATTTCCTGCAACGCGCATGACAAAAAGATCACCTACTCCTTGATCAAACAGAATTTCAGGAGCCACGCGAGAATCAGAACATCCTACAATGATCGCAAATGGCTTTTGCGTAGAAGTTAGTATTTCCCGCCTCTCACTCGTCCGATCAGGATGCTCCAAAGAGTCTGTTGCGTAACGTTCATTTCCTTTCATGAGACGCTCCGTTCCAGATATTGTCTTAACGGGGTAAGCAGAAAGTGTTTGAGTAAATACGATGGCACACACAAAATAAATAACGATTTTTTTCATTCTTAAAACCTATAATTAATGTTAGAATATTTTAAAGTAGCTCAGCCGCAAGTGCTGCAAGCTTTGATCTCTCCGTTTTCTCAAAAACAATATTTCCATAAAGTTTTGAATTTTTAAATCTCTCAACCACAAAAGTCAGCGCATTAGAATCTTTATCAAGATAAGGATTGTCAATTTGTGTTGGATCTCCAGTAAGAATTACTTTAGTACCCTTTCCAGCCCGTGAAATAATGGTTTTTATCTCATGAGGAGACAGGTTTTGCGCTTCATCGATAATAATATAAGTTTTTGCAAGTGAGCGACCACGAATGTAAGTCACAGCCTCCATCTCAATTTTACCACTATTAATAATCCAATTTTTTGTCTCAGCGCCATTTTGAGCGCCAGCTGTAAATTCACAAAGATATTCTAGATTATCATAAATAGGCTGCATCCAATGTAGAATTTTCTCCTCTTTTGTTCCTGGCAGATATCCAATATCCTTCCCAAGGGGCATAATTGGCCGACTAATTAAAATCTTTTTATACACATCCTCATCAAACACTTTTAATAAACCACAAGTAAGCGCTAAAAGAGTTTTTCCCGTTCCCGCTTTTCCAATCAACGTTACAAGTTTAATATCATCTCGAAGTAGCAAATCCATCGCGCATTTCTGTTCATCATTAAGGGGTTTAATTCCCCAAACACCCCTACCAAGCGGAAGAAGTGGCTCAAGCCTATTATTCTCCATATTATATTTTCCCATCATTGTAGAATTTTCCGGGCAAGTTAGAAGTCGATACTCATTCGGGCAAAGCTTTTGCTTTTTAAGATCATAAAACCCCTCTTTGCAAAATTCATCAATCTCCCGTTTTGGAACACGCACCCGTTTAAACCCAGTATACAAAGTCTCATAAGACTCCTTCAAAGATTCATAATCTTCAGCAATGAGGCCAATTGACTCCGCTTTAATACGGAGAACAATATCTTTTGAAATGAGAACCACAACATCTAAGCCTTGTTTTTGAAGCATAAAAGCCGTAAAAAGGATTCGATGCTTAGTGTTATCAAGAGGAAGAGGAAATTTTTTTTTATCTACCGGACTCGGATCCACAAAAATACTAAATTGCACACCATTTTCTAAAGCAACTCCTTGAAGTAAATTCCCTGGAAACTCATCAATAAAACGGATCACATCCCGTGCATTTTTACCAAGCTCGCTTGTAAAACGCTTTTGTTTATCTAACTCTTCTAATACCGCAAGAGGCATTACCACATTACTATTATGGAATTTATTTATAGAATCTGGATCATGTAATAAAACATTCGTATCTAACACAAAAGTTTTTCGAGACATTTTGCAACCTCTTCTTTGTTTACTGATGATGCTTTTGTTCTTACCTCATCTTACAAAAGGGATCAACTCAGAAATCCAAAGATTTTAGACAGCCCTGATTAAGGAAGCTCTGATTAACTCCGTTGTTTTTGTGCATTTTTGGGTCTTATTTATCTATACACAAACCGATTCAACCAACCAATTTTTAGATTCTCTTGGCATCGCCCCTATCCATAAATAGGACCTGCTTCAGAGAGTCTAAACCTTGGCTCCTGACCTTGGCAAAAACCCAAGTCTTGAATCGGCACATGTACATTAACTAAATATAGTCAATTAATTAATTTAATAACTGTAAATGTTTAATTTAATTATTAAAACCAAAAAAGGTAATTAAATGACTAACCCAACTACATTAAATGCTTTTTCAACCTTATCGCCTGAGTTACAACAACATATACTTGGACGCGTGGGTGAGCCTGCTACTACTAGTAAGGTGTCTAGAGCGTGGCAACTACAAACACGTGAAGTAGTAAAGAGTGAACTTCGGCAGGTATTTCAGCATCTAAACCCAGGACAACCCTATGATCTAGTAGTAGATTTACCGGCTATTAAAGAAATTTATAGGCAAACACTACGGTCAGTTCCTCAAAATATAGCAACTCACTTACCTCTCGTCTCATTTGAGCGATTTTTAGAAGCGGAAAATGCAATAAATACAATCAAAATTCGAGACACTTTAACATTTTGGCGCGATTTACGAGGCGGCGAAGATCATGTAAATCAGCAGCATTTTGAAAGTTTATCTTTAGCCGATGTCAGATCGCAGCTTAGCACTTGGATTGAGCAAAATCTTGGTGTAGAAACTGAAACGCATGTATATCTCAGACAGAGCCAGATGACAAAGCTTCCCCCCGAAATCGGTCTGCTTGCAAATTTATCGCATTTATATCTCCAACAGAGCAATCAGATAACAGAGCTTCCCGAGACATTAGAAAACAGCCAGATACTAATAATGTTCTCCCCAGACGTGTATGAGTTCATTAGAGCCTCCACAGCTTACAGAATTTTTCAGCTTAGTCCTGAGCAAAAAAATGCTGTTTATCTACACATTGAGCCCTCGGATGCTCAATATGGCAAGGACCATGTGTTTGACTCAGAGGAAAAGCTTGCGGAAGCTATGAGAGTTGTATAGTGGATTAAATCTTGATTGATAAA
>DAOWHK010000170.1 GCA_030641465.1 Parachlamydiales bacterium
AACAAGGTTTTGATAGTCCAACTGTTTATGCTGGAAATCCTTTCCATAGTCGGCTGCATATTTCAAGGGCTTTATTATTCACAGAGATTATGATGAATTTTTATCAAAGGCATGGGGTGCAAGAAATTGATGAGTATGGCGCAAGGGTAGCTGTTGCCATGCATGATTCAGGACGAAGAGGTAATGGCCCGGATAGATGGGAAGCTGACAGCAGAAACCTTTTGATTCAATTTCTTATTAGAAAAGGCAATAGTATAGACTATGCGACAGAAATTGGAGATGCGATTTTAGCAGAAAATCATGGAGAAACCATGTCAATGATAAGTGTCTTAGAGCAAAGTGCTGACTGCATCGATATTATGAGATGCAGGAGACCTGAAGAATTTGATTCTAGTTTCCTTACTTTTTTAAATCATCGAATGGATCCTTTGATCGATTTAGAAAATCTAGACGATGTTCGGGGTAGATTTATTGCGGATGCTAGGGAATTTATTTCTTTTACAAGAAGTAGAAGAAGCGAATTCAATGCTCATCCGAATGCTGGTTATGAGCGTTTTCTTCATCAAATGCTTCTTGACAACCCTAGTCGCTTTCCTTTTCTAAATGAATATTACCTTTCAAGCTCAAATCCTTAATTTTTCAGGCTGTTTGAGGGTAAATTTCATAAAATTAAAAAAAGTACTTGTCTGAAAATCAATATGATACAAAAATGAAGTTTGAATATATGAATAAATTAATGCGCCTTTGCATGATTAATTAATGGAGTTAGGAGTTATGGGAACGATAACTAAAAAAAAACTCATTCAGGTTATTTCTCAAAAAAGAGGAGTTCATCCGAATGATGTACGTAATGTTGTTCAATCATTTTTAGATACAATGACAGACTTTCTTTCTGATGGAGAACGTTTAGAATTCCGTGATTTTGGAGTTTTTGAAGTTGTAAAAAGAAAGAAAAAGATTGGCAGAAATCCAAAAAATGCTTCAGTCCCGATTGTCATTCCAGAAAGACTCGCTGTAAAATTTACGCCTGGAAAAAAAATGCGGCAGTTGATTGAGAGTGAATCCCATGAGACAGAGACGCAAACTGCAGTTCCTTAAATTTTTAACACAAAAGCTTAAGAAATTGGACTTTTGTTTTATTTGAGAATATGAGATAAGTTCGTCTTCTTAAGCCTTTGGGTGGGTGTATTTTATGTCAAATGGCCTTGTAACTTTTTTTAAAGACCGAATAAAAAATTTTCCATCAGAAAATAAGTGGGATACGGAGATAAAAAGACTCTATCTTGCAAGTGAATATGATCATGAGGCGTTAACTTTTGTCGTTAATTCTTGTTTAGATTTTAAGATAGATCACTTAGATGATTATATTTTGTGCATGCATAAAATTCTTACGGCAAGTTTACTGCTTCATTTTTTTAAAGTCGAAGATCGCAGTTTTTATTCTCTATTGCAAACTGCAATAGAGAATGCTCAAAAACATAGTTATTGGAAAGATTTTCAGCTCGGATTCGCTCTATCGTCCCTTGCCTGCCATTTACTCGGGATTAAATCAGAAGAAATCATTCCAAAACTCCTCCCGTCTGGAGCGGCGCTTGTGGAACATGGAGGGCATTTTCTAGAAGCTCACCTTCCAAATCCATTAATAAATGCTGAACTTGGCATTGTTTGGGCATTGCTCGGAATGAGCAAAAATAATGACGATCTCATTTTTTCTGCTCTAAAGCTTGGGTATTTTCAATTAAATACTGTGGATTATAATGGTGCACCTTTTGAAGGATTGTGGCTAAAAGAGAAGGAGTACGCAAGAAGCGAGCTTCTTGCGTATAATTACGTGCTTTTTGACATATGCGAAGGTCTTTCTAAGCACCCAAAAATACAACTCGCAAGAGATAACCAACTAAGAGAGCTTACGCGTTTTCCCCTTGAGGATTTTGAAAAAAATTTGGTGTATATTCTTCTTCTTGCGGAATTGTTTGAGGAAAATTTATCTACTTATGCTGCAGCAGATCCCCTGCAATCTAAAATTTCTGAGCTTGGTATTAATAGAATAGATAAAGATCTTGGGTTTTGCCACTACTGCTATAATGATTTTAATTTAATTTGCTCTGCAAGTGGTGCAAATACTGGGATTGGGAGCCTTCATAAGGATCTTGTGCACATTACAAATATGGGCCCTCATTTGTATCCTCTTGGAGATTCAAATGGATTTGGTATATATCGCAGCTCTCCTAAAAACGCTTCTTTTGATGATGTTTTGATCAGCTCCGAGGATGGAGCTCTTAATTTTAAGGGATGGACAAGACTTCTTTCGCAAGATTCTCAAAGCTCGAAAATAATGCCTGGAAATAGCTGGATGGAATTTCATTTAGAAGGATTTGAATCAAGATGTAAATTATCGGTAAGATTTAATCACACGGAAAAAACACCCCTCGCATTTACCTTTTTTATCAAAGCGGATAAAGCTGTTGTTGATCAAAAATTTGAACTCTTTCCAAACACAATGGATCGATACCTTGATAAAGCCTGTTTGATGTCGTTTAATAGAGGGGGGAATACATTGACGATTTACCCAACATTTGAAGGGGAGATGGAAGTCATTCCTCTTGCTGGTAAAAATCATTTTTGGGGAGGGGACTTTCTACTAGCATTTCCGATCACTCAAAAACAACAAAAAATTTCTTGGGAAATTCACTAGTCCCTTGAAAAAATACCAATCTTTTTTTTATTAGAGTCCTCCTTGAAAAAAATCCCAGTAAAGGGATATTTTTATAGCAAATGCAAGAAAGCGTAAATAGCACTTTTTGGGTAAAAATTCTTTTTTTACAACCTGCTAACTATAAATAGTTAGGTTGTATTTCAAAAAAAATGTTTCTCCAAAATCTATTTTGATGTGGAAATTTAGATGTTATTCTGCGCTTCCGAAGTATAAAAAAAAGTAAGTTTCTGGTATCATTGACCTATCTCCAGTTTGGGTAGATAGTGCGATTGATGCCAAATAAAAAGGGGATATGCATTGTCAATGCCAAAAACAATTGTTATGGGTGCTCTATCGTTATTTATTCTTATTGGCATCCTAGCGGTGTTTAAGAAAAAGAGCTCCATAGTAGAAAAGCCAGTAGCTGTTTCCTATGCAGTTGAAGAGGCTTGTAAAACAGTAGAAAAAGAAGAGGCAGTAGCTGTGGCCAAAATAGAAGAGTTGCTGGAA
>DAOWHK010000143.1 GCA_030641465.1 Parachlamydiales bacterium
AAGAAGTTTAATGTGATTTGGCAGATTTAGAGTTCTGACTTGAAAATTCTGTTTTGTCAGACCTTTTGACTCGAGTGCATTTTCTACGTCAACTCTATAATTTGCATTTTGCAAAGGTTTGAGTTCTAGGGTTAATGAGTAACCACCTGTAAAGTCCATTCCAAAAATCGTGTTGCGTTTGGCAATAAAGAAGAAACCTCCGATTAAAACAACAGCAACTGTTGCAAATAGGCTTGTTTTAGCATGTTTCAAGAATTGAAATTTTGCAGCTTTTATAAATGAGGACATTTTTAGCTGTGTATTGTTTTTATTTTGCACCCATCCAGCAAAGAAATATCGTGTCAAAAATAACGCTGTAAACATAGAAGATATAATGCCGACAATTAGCGTAACAGCAAAACCTTTGATTGGCCCCGAATCAAATTGTAGTAGGATTAATGCAGCAATAATAGTTGTAATATTTGAATCGACAATCGCAGAAAAAGCTTTTTTGTAACCTGCATGAATTGCAAGTTTAATTTTTCCTGAAACTGCAAACTCTTCTCGGATACGCTCAAACACAAGAACATTTGCGTCGACCGCCATTCCGAGTGTTAAGACAATTGCAGCTATGCCTGCTAGTGTGATTGTCGCTTGCATATTTTGAAGAGCAGCCCATATAAGAAGAAGGTTTACGAGCACAGCGATAGAGGCGATAATACCTGCAAAGCGGTAATAGCTCACCATAACGACGATGACAAGAGCAAGGGCTAGAATTGTAGCAAAAATTCCTTGATAACGATCTTTAATTCCAAGTTCTGGGCTAACATTTTTCTCAGAAAGAATATGAGGTGTAAAGCTTAATGAGCCAGCCTTGAGATCGGCTTCTAATCGATTCACTTCTCGCTGTGAGAATTGACCAGAAATCATCACATTATCTCTTAGGGGAGATTCAAGAGTTGGTGCACTGATCACTGAGTTATTCAGGATAACAGCCATTCTCCATCCTTGGCCATTCGATTCTTTTTCTAGAGATGTGCCTGTAATTTTTTCTTTGGAAAATGGGGCTGTCCAGTTATAGAGATCATTTCGAGGTGTGATTTTTTGTCCATTTTTTACCTGACTAGATTTGACAGAAAATCCAAGGAAATTTCCTTTTGATGGATCGTAAGATGCATGTACATTCTCAAGGTTTGAGCCTTCAATTGCATAGTTATTCATAATAATGAGAAGAGGATGCGATTGATGATTCCAATCAGAGATATTATCGCCTCGAAACAAAGTGATTTTCGAAATTGCATCATTAAAATGGGAAGAGACATCTTTGTCATTTGGCAGTGCAAGGCGAAGGCCACTGTCATAAAGTGTTTTTGCGGCATCGCTTATTGGTTGCACGACTTCTGGCTCGCCTACATCCCCATAAAGGTGTCTCCGGGCAATGTTATTAATATTATCAAGATCTTTTTTGTTTGTGACGACGGCCTCGTTCCATACTCCTTGAAGGAATTGGTTTGCTGCCATGCCAAGAGTCGGGTTTGAGGGAGTGAATTTTTCATTTACTATATGAAAATGCATGGTGGATGCTTTAATTAAATCACTAGCAGATAAGCCTTGAGCGCTTGGAAAGTCGATGGTAATATTCGATCCTTCCTGCCTTATAGAAACTTCGGAGACGCCCATTTTATTAACGCGATTATAAAGTTCATTAATCCCTTCATTAATGTCCGCATCATTTGTTACAGTTCGGTTATGTATATCACGAAGTTCGACTTGAACAGTTTTACCTCCTGAAAGGTCAAGACCCCAATGGAGAATTTTTCTTTCATCACCCCGAAAATATTTAGAGGCGCTTAGGGATAAATTGCTCCATAGCGCACTTTTTATAGGTTTTGGAGTGTCGTATTTTCTGTAAATATCTGGGCTCACTTGTGCTGCGTGATAATCATCCCTCCATTTTAATAGATCTTCATGGATTGCGGTCTCTATTCGGTTTTCTGCTAATATGCGCTGCTGTACGTTTGTGAACTCTAACGTTGCATATTTTTTTGTTCCATGAACTTTAAAATCTTCTCTTGTCGCGTTTAAAATCATTTGATAGTAGTCTTCAGATTCGAAGATGTAATCTTTAGCAAAGGTTTGTTTTAATGGATAAGAAGATCCTGGGTATCCAAAGAAACCGCTGTTTTGGAGCAAGTCTTTTAGTTTATTGAAGTCCTCAAAGAAAACTTTCGAATGGGTGCTATCTGGATTTTGGCTAAATTTTTTCAAAATTTCATCTACGCCTTTAGCGATGACATAGACTGAACTGACCTTAAATCCTTGCATTGGTTCATGTTGCTCAATTGCTGGAGTATATACAACAAGGCCTAATTTTTTTTCATTGCTACTCAGTGATTCGTAGGTGACGTGATCAAAAATTGGAAAAGCGTTTTGCTTTAAGTCGGGATGGCTTGGGTTCCATTCTTTTTTAATGAGATCGAGTACTTGCGTACCTTTTTTCTCAGCAAGCGCGCTAAGTTTCATGACAAGCATTGTTTCGCTATTCGTTAGAGAATTAAGCTCTATTTGAAAGCCGCTTAGTGCGGGGGATAATTCTTCTCCTGACTCTCGACCGATACGAGCAACTTCGTTATAGATGAATTGATCTAAACGATCTTTTTGTAAAGATGAGGTGCGACTTCCGTCTAATGTATTTTGGAAGTTTAGAATATCAGAATGCAGTTCGAAAAATATTTTTTCGTTATGCCAGTCGATGCTCATCACGTTGATGAGCGGATTTAGAGAGCCGATGTCTATTGTTTGGATGCTACTTTCTTGATTTATTTCTTGATAACTATCGTTTATGA
>DAOWHK010000059.1 GCA_030641465.1 Parachlamydiales bacterium
AAAGGAGTGGAGATTCACATTGCAAAAACTCCGCTTTATGGGGATTCAATGGGAGAGTGTGCAACGTATCTGGATATGATTGAGCATAATGTTAACACTTTGATGGAAAGTATTAATCATGAGTAATGCTGTGTCTTTTCAAGAGATCAAGGTGAATTTTGAAAAAAAATCTGTGCTTTGGCAGGTCTCTTTTGCCATCCCAAAGGGGGAAGTTGTTGGGATTATTGGGCCGAATGGTGCGGGGAAAAGCTCTTTATTAAAAGCAGCTCTTGGTCTTGTAAAACCTATTTCTGGTAAGGTGGAATTTTTTGGAAAGCCCCTTAGTAAAGTGAGGGGACGCGTTGCTTATATTCCTCAAAGAGGGGAGATCGATTGGGAGTTTCCGATCACTGTCTTTGATGTAGCGTTAATGGGAAGATATGGAAAGCTCGGGTTTTTTAAATGGGTAACAAAAGAGGACCGGGTCAAGACATTTAATGTTCTGGAAAAATTGAATTTAGAGCGTCTTGCTAAACGGCAAATCAGTCAACTCTCAGGTGGCCAGCAGCAGCGCCTTTTCATTGCAAGAGCGCTTCTTCAAGAGGCTGATCTATACCTTCTTGATGAGCCTTTTAATGGGGTTGATCTTGTGACGGAGAAAATACTTGTAGAAACTTTTCAGGCCCTTGCTGCGGATGGAAAAACTATTTTGATGGTGCATCATGATTTGAGTACGGTGGAAAAATATTTTGATTCTGTGGCACTTTTAAATACAAGCCTTGTTGCCTATGGGAGTGTAAAAGCCGTTTTTACGAAAGAAAATCTTGGAGTTACCTACGGTAATCGTGCGGCTTTATTTGAAGAGGTATCAAAGCTCTCTTTTGATAAATCTTCTGGGATGACTTGAGGTTATGTTTCCATTTTTGCAGTTTTTTCTAGATCCACTTTATCGAGATTCCATGCTCGGTTCCATGTTGATGTGTTTAACTTCATCACTTGTTGGTGTTATTGTTTTTGTCAGAAGACGCTCTCTTGTGGGAGAGGCGCTCGCTCATGCGGCCTATCCTGGAATTGTCATTAGTGTCATGTTTGCGTCCTATTTCTTTCCAAAGTCCGATACAATCCTTTCTTTTGCAATATTAATTGGAGCCTTTCTTTTTTCTATGATTGGTTTATATGCAATGGAATTTTTAGAAAAGAAGATGAAAGTTAATAGTGACACAGCGCTATGCTTTACGCTAGCAGCGTTTCTAGGGTTTGGTATTTTACTTGTCAGTCATATTCAACTCACTCATGCTCTATGGTACCGGAAGGTTCAAGTTTTTTTATTTGGACAAACAGCGACAATGACTGGAGAGCATGTTTTGATTTATGCGGGCCTAACTCTTGCTATCATTACATATCTTGTGATTATGTTTCGTCAGATAAAAAGTGTGAATTTCGATCCTCAATTTTCTAAAGCGATTGGGATGAGATGTCAGATGATAGAGACGAGTAGTTTTGTGCTTTTAATTCTCGCAATTGTAATTGGAATGCGCAGTGTAGGTGTCATTCTTATGTCGGGAATGATTATTGCGCCGGCAGCTGCTGCTCGGCAACTCACAAATAAGATGTCCGTTATGTTTTTTTTGTCGGGATTTTTTGGAATCTGTAGTGGGTTTTTGGGGAACGTGTTGTCTGTTGTTTTGCCGCAGGCTTTTTTTGCAAAAAAAAATGTTTCTCTTGCACTTCCTGCGGGACCTATGATTTTATTAGTTGCTGTATTTTTTGCTCTGTTTTTTCTGCTTTTTTCTCCGAAAAGGGGACTTTTTAGCCGAGTGCTACGAATGATGAAATTTAGAATGCAATGTCACACAGAGAATGTATTAAAAGCTCTTTGGAAAAAATTAGATATACCCATCCCTTTTTGGATTAAGTGCCTTCTATTGAAGAAGAAGCTGATTCGAAAGACTCAAAAAGATGGATATGAGTTAACAAAATTAGGGAAAAAGCGTGCAACGCGCCTTATTCGCCTTCATAGACTTTGGGAAGTATACCTTGTTAATTGTATGGGAATTGGAGAGGAAAAAGTTCACCATAGTGCAGAAGAAATGGAGCATATTATTACACCTGAGCTTGAAAGAAAATTAACAGAAATGCTTTCTAATCCAAGACATGATCCTCATCTTCAGCCGATTCCTCAAATGGAGGATGTCTGATGAATCCATACTTTGGAAAACACTTTGGATCTTTTCTTCTATTATTTGGTAAGAGATTATTTCAACTTATACAAGGGTCTCTTAAATTTGAGGATTTAGCCTCAGATGAGGTGCAAATTTTTGTACTTGTATTACTTGCTATTTCTTCAGCACTTGTCGGATCTTTTCTCGTTCTTCGCAAGATGACAATGCTTGCAAATTCTTTATCTCATACTATTTTATTAGGAATTGTTATTGCATTTATCATTGTTCGATCTTCGTCGCAAGATTATGGATCCCCGATGATTTCGATCTCGGAAATGTTTATTGCAGCACTTTGCGCAGGTGTTTTGACAGCGCTTTTCACGGAGATGCTTACGAAAACATTAAGGCTTCAAGAAGATGCAAGTATTGGTCTTGTGTTTACATCTTTTTTTGCACTTGGTATTATTTGCGTTTCTTTATTTACAAGCAATGTTCATATCGGAGCGGAGGCGATCATGGGAAATGTAGATGCTCTGCATAGGAATGATCTAAAACTTGCCTTTCAAATTGCACTTTTCAATGTTTTGATCACTTGTATTTTTTTTAAGCAGTACCAATTGACAACGTTTGATCCGATGCTTGCAAAAAACTTAGGCATTTGCTGTGGTTTTTTTAATTATTTATTGATGTTTCAAACTTCAGCATCTGCAATTGGATCTTTTAGAGCCGTCGGAGTTGTATTGTTTTTAGCGTTTTTAGTCTGTCCTGTGCTCATTGCAAAGCTTATTACCAGTCGTTTGAAGATATTGCTTTTGATTGCATGTGCCTCTGGGATGTTTGCATCCATGATTTCTGTGGCGCTTTCTCGCCATATCCTAACTGTATATCAAACTCCGTTATCTACATCGGGGCTTAGTGTATGCATACTTGTTTGTATCTATTTACTTACTGTTTTCGTAAAATCACTCTCCTCTAGGAGGGCGTATGCGAAATAAAAATATTGCGATTTTAGGAAGTACGGGATCTATTGGACAAAATACGTTGAATGTTGCAAGGAATCTTGGCTCTTCCATCTCCGTAAGGGCTCTTGCTGCACGGTCTAATATTGATCTTCTTGAAAAGCAAATTGCGGAGTTTCATCCCTGTATAGTAGCTGTTTTTGAGGAAGAAAAGGCTGAAATATTACAGGCCCGCGTGCCCCATGTAAAGATTGTTTCAGGTCTTAGTGGGCTTGTTGAAGTCGCAACCGAGAAGTCCGTAGATCTTGTTGTATCAGCTATGGTTGGAACGGTTGGGATTTTGCCAACTGCAAGGGCTATCGAGTCTTCCAAAAATATCGCTCTTGCCAATAAGGAGGTGATGGTTTCTGCTGGAGAATATATCAGAGAAATAGCTGAAAAAAAAGGGGTCGATCTTCTTCCAATTGATAGCGAGCATAGCGCGATTTTTCAATGCCTCCAAGGGGAAAAAAAAGAGAGCGTTAGGCGTCTGATTTTAACTGCCTCTGGCGGTCCTTTTCGAAATTTTTCTAAAGAAATGCTAGAAAATGTAACGATTGAAGATGCTCTAAAGCATCCTAGCTGGTCTATGGGAGCTAAGAATACCATTGATTCTTCTACTCTTATGAATAAAGGTCTTGAGGTGATTGAAGCGCATTACCTGTTTTCCATTCCTCTAAGCAAGATTGATGTTATTATTCACCCGCAAAGTGTGATTCACAGTTTTGTGGAAATGGTTGATGGAAGCATGCTAGCGCAACTGTCAAAACCAAATATGATGATGCCGATTCAATATGCACTGACTTTTCCAGAAAGAGTGAAGGGGTCTTTTCCCCTCTTTGATTTTAAAAAATATGCAAGCCTTGATTTTTTTGAGCCAGAGCATGCACTTTTTCCCTGCTTAAATTTGGCATATGTTGCTCTTAAAAAAGGGGGCAGTTTGCCAGCTTATATGAATGCTGCAAATGAAATTCTTGTTGCTGGATTTCTAGAGGGGAAAATCAAGTGGAGCTCTATTGGAAGTAGTTTGCAAAAATTAATGGATGCGCATACATCGATAAAACCTAATTCCATCGAGGAAATTCTTGCTGTAGATTTAAGAGCGAGAGAGGATGCCACAAGTCTTCTAGAGGAGTGCTGCGTAAATAATAAATAGGTTTTGTCGACATTTAACTGCTATTTAAATAAACTGTAAAGTTATGATTGAAAGTTTTTTTTACATTCTCTTGGCTATCATTGGGCTAGGAATTCTCGTCTTTATTCATGAACTCGGCCATTACTTGATGGCAATACGGGTGGGGATGAAGGTGGAAGTCTTCAGCATTGGATTTGGCAAGCCTATGCGCAGTTGGATGCGAAATGGTGTAAAATGGCAAATTTGTTATGTCCCATTCGGTGGATTTGTAAAAATTGCGGGCATGGCCATGGAGGGCGGGAAAGAGCCTTCTGAAATTCCTGATGGATTTTTTGGAAAAAAACCTTGGGATCGGATCAAGGTTGCACTTGCAGGTCCTATTGTTAATATTGTTTTTGCACTTCTTATTTTCTCTATCATATTCTTCTCTGGTGGTCGTAAAAAATCTTTTTATGAATATACAAATTTGATTGGGTGGGTGGATCCAAAGTCTGAGCTTTATCATAATGGAGTAGCTTCAGGTGATGAGATTACTTTTTATAATGGGGAAAAATTTAAGGGGATTCGAGACCTTGCATATGCCTCTTTATTAAGTAATCAAGATGTGCAAATCAAAGGGTATAAAATTAATTATCTCGATCGAGAAAAAACCCCCTACGATTATTCTTTGGTGCCTTATGAAAATCCCCGGATGAAAAATACGGGATTTACAACTATTGGCGTCCTTATCCCTGCAGCTTATTTGATTTATGATAATTCAGCTCCGCTGCGCACGGGTTCTCCAATGGAAAGTAGTGGAATTCAGTTTAATGATCGGATTGTGTGGGCTGATGGGGAATTGATTTTTTCCAAGCATCAACTCAACCATATTGTGAATCAAAAAACCGCACTTCTTACCATTAAAAGGGGAGATAAGACTTTTCTAGGAAAGGTGCCCCGTTTGCCTATAAGAGATCTTCGGTTGCACAGGCAGACCCAGGCAGAACTCGATGATTGGCTCTATGAGGTCGGACTTAGCGGGCGGGTTGGAGATTACATGTATCTCCCATACAATTTAACAAAGCAGTTAATTGTACAAAATCCAGAAACATATATTAATCAAGATGCAAAAGAATATTTCCCGAGTCAAAAAGATTACTTGGATCATTCCATGCATCTTGTTTTGCAAAAAGGCGATCAAATACTTGCAATTGATGGTGTTTCTGTAAGTTCTGCATTTGAGCTTATCAAAGAGATACAAACCCCGCGCACTCAAATGATCGTACAGAGAAATAATTTTCAAAAAGCGCTTTCGTGGAAAGAGGAAAACAGCCATTTTATTAATGATCCTCATTGGGAAAATTTACGCCCTATTATTGATTCGATGGGATCGAAGACTCCCATTACTACTTCAGGGGAGTATGTTAAATTAGATCCTGTGACACCGATTCCTCTTAAAGATTTTCCATTCACTCCTGAGGAAAATGCTTTTTTAACGAGTGAATTTACTCAGCAGTTGAAGCAAATTAAACAAATTAATGATCCAGAAAAAAAGGCAATGGCGTTAGAAGTATTTAATCAATATCGGAATCGACTTCTTCTTGGTATTGATGTGCAAGATCGCTTAGTCATCTATAACCCTAGTCCCTGGACATTATTTACCGATGTGATTGAGGAAATTTGGAAAACTCTAAAGGGTCTTTTTGTAGGTCACTTAAGTCCAAAGTATATGTCAGGTCCTGTCGGAATTATGCAAGTTATGAAAACGAGTTGGTCTATTGGGTGGCAAGAAGCGCTTTTTTGGCTAGGTGCTATCAGTCTTAATCTTGGAATTCTAAATCTTCTTCCTATCCCTGTTTTAGATGGTGGGCATATATGCTTTTCACTCGTGGAAATTGTGCGTAAAAAACCTATGAAATCAAAAACAATGGAAAAATTTATTTTACCGTTTTTGATTCTGATCGTTTTCTTTTTCCTATATGTCACATTCAACGACCTATCCCGCATCTTCTCCTAGAGAAGGGGTGTTTTTTTGGCGAGATTTCGGACATCTTCCCCTCGCTGTATCATTTATACTATCTTCGGGGAAGATGCCCAAAATCTCATCCAAAAAACACACCCCTTCTGAAACATAGGTCGAAATAGTGAGAATAAATTTGAGATGGTGTTGTCAATCCACAATAAGGTGGAAGTGAATCGGGATTAAGAGAGTAATGCTTCGATGATGGTGTCTATCCAGGGTCCATCCTTCAGGGCGGAAATGTTTTCAAATTTTTCCAGTTGGGTTTTGAGCCCCCATATTGGAAGGGATCTAAAGATGTGCTGCTGCGCGACTGCACTCAAGTTCATAAATGCAAATTTTTGTTGTGCATCCGAGATGTCTGGATCATGCAGAAGATGTTTAAAGCTACTAAGTTCCTCTGCATAGGTTTCATTTTGACAGCGTTTCCAAAGAGCAATGTTCTCTACATCATCCGCTATACCCATTTGAAGATTGACTTGATCAAGCTCTTTTTCTTTGAGATAAATTAATTGTTCTATGAGGTCTCCTTTTTGATCTCTTAGCCATCCTTTGGTGATTCTTAGAAGGCTGTTGAAGTTTTCATGTAGAAGGGCTTTTCCTTCCTCAGTAGGCCTTTCTGGGGTGTTGTTGTTTGCTAGGATAATTTGATAGATTTTGGTTTTAATCGCTTTTGGTAAAAGGGAAAATGCAGAGCGTAGCTTGGTTTGATCATTAGACTCGCGAAGAAGTCCTAGGAATTGCTCTAGTGAATGAATGTCATCTTGAATCTGATCGCTTCTGAAATAGGATGGAGTTCTAGCGAGCTGAGTTTGCCTCTCTTCAAGTCGGATGTGGAGTTCTGCAAGGCTTAGATCTTGTTTTTTTTCAAAATAGGTAAAATAGCTTTTTTCCAATGCTGCGTTGCTCTCTTCAGGGCTAGCTCGTGTTATGATTTGGTCGTTGCATTTCCAAAAAATGCCTTGGTCGTCTCGAATATAGGCTATATAATGTCCTGCTTCAAAGGTTCCGATATGCTCAATAAAGGCTTTTAGTTCATATTCTGCAGATGTGCCACTTTCTGTATAATGCGAGGGTAGGGAGTAACTTGTTGGGATATTAATAGCGGTGTTAATTTTTTCAAATGATCCATTAGC
>DAOWHK010000188.1 GCA_030641465.1 Parachlamydiales bacterium
AAAACCCAAGTCTTGAATCGGTATGTGTATAAATTTCTATTGAAAAAAATTGTATAGCGGTTTTTTATAAAAAATAGACATACAAACGAATTTAAGGACGCACTCATGGTAAATTCAAAACACAAATGGCTGGCAACTACGGGAATTTTACTTGGGATTGTAGTTCTTGCTCTAGATTGGAGTATTGTTAATACGGCCATACCCTCGATTCAACGCGATTTACACGCAACACTTTCTGAAATGCAATGGGTAATGAATCTTTTTGGCTTATGTATGACGCCACTTCTTGTGCTCATGGGGCGTTTATCGGATGCTTATGGCAGAAAAAAACTCTTTGTCATCGGGCTTGTAATATTCGGTGTTGCCTCACTTTTTGCAGGCCTTGCAATGAATCCTCTTTGGTTGATTACTTGTAGAGGATTTCAGGGTGTTGGAGCTGCAATTTTACTTCCCGGATCTCAAGCATTAATTTCTCACGTATTTCCTCCAGAAGAGAGGAAAAAAGCGATCGGTTTGTGGATGACTGTAGTAGGACTTGGTTTAGCCTTAGGACCAGCCCTTGGTGGAATCATAACCTCTGCATTTTCCTGGCAATATATTTTCTTTATCAATGTTCCATTTATTTTGGTTTGCTTATTTATTGTTGTAAAATTTGTTCAAGAAACAAAGCAGGAACATGGTCATACCTCAATTGATTGGTCGGGGATTACTCTACTCTTCCTATCTCTTGCATGCATTGTTTTTGCGACGATTGAGGGACCAAATTCTGGATTTAGCAGCCCGATGATTCTGTTTTTTTATAGCATGGGTTTAATATTGTCGATTTGTTTTGTGATTGTTGAAAGAAATAAAACGGAACCGGTAATAGATTTTGCTCTCTTTGGAAACAGGAGATTTTTAGCTGGATCTATTAGTAATTTTTGCTGCATTGCATTTATTTGGGGAACTTTTTTTCTTGCAAGTATCTATTTACAAAATTTGAGAAATTTCAATTCTTTACATGCTGGGGCGATTCTTCTTGCAATGACAATCCCATTTATGATTGTTTCGTCGTTAATCAGTCATTTTCATAAAATAGTTAAACCTAAAAGATTTATCTTAATGGGATTTATTTTACTGATATTTTCTGCATTAATTCAGGTGCAGTTTGATATGCAAACGGAAGTTTCGATGATTATTTTGGCATTACTTTTTTTCGGAGTTGGTTGGGGTCTCATGTTTGGCCCATCGACAACTGCGGCGCTTGATTCTATTCCTCGCGATTTAGCTGGAATTGCTTCTGGAGGAGTGACTACGATCCAAGAAATGGGTGGAACACTTGGGCTAGCAATTACAGGCTCTATTTTTCATGCAGTAGAGCTAAAAAAACTTCCTTCACTTTTGGAAAGTGCTTCGCTACAAATTTCTCCTTCGAAGTTAACGCTCCTTAAAAGTCAGATGTCAGATATTGCGGTATTTACGGCAGAGGCTGGAAAACTTGGAATAGAAGAAAATATTACCTCTTTTTTTAATGAATCTTTTGTTAGTGGATATCAAGCAGCCCTATATTTTCCTTTAGCATTGTCAATTTTTGGTTTTATTTTTGTTTTTTTTGTGATGCCAAGTAGGAAAGCTGCTCAAAGATAGAGCGATTCTTAGAAGGTATTTGTTGTTTTTTTGCAAACTTGCGCACTGAGGGTTGAATTATTCTGGATTTTACATCATAATAAGGCTTTATCACTCCATACTTACAGAGCAATGAAATCAAATCAAAATACACCTACTGATTCCAAAGAACTAGAATGTAAAACCAAAGAGGAGGGCGGATCTGCGCTTTCTGAATTAAAAAAAAGTTTTACAAATGAGATGTCTGTTGAAGCAAAAGCTCAGGCAATGATTGATTTTATGAAAGACACGTTATCTCATGGGAAGACGCAGTGCTTTAAGGATTTTTGGGAAGCTAAACGACTTTGTATGGATCTTTTTAAAGAGCCCCTTAATCCTATCGTCAGATCAAAACTATGGAAAGAATTTACCGAACTTACCACGGAAGCCAAACGGTTTAAAAGTGTTCTTGATGAACAAGCCTCTTTTGCAGCCTCTCAAATTGAACTTGCTTTAGATGCAGCTCAGACGGACCTGGATAACTATGACATCTTATTAAAACAGGCACCTCTTCTTGAGATTCCAGAAATTGCGCATGGATTAATTGCGGACCGAAAAAAATATGAAGATCTGCAGAGGAATCTTTTTATTCTCACAAAATTAGCGACAAGGCTTACTTCTCTTAGAAAAGAGGTGATTCATACCGACATGAGAATTCGCTTGAAAAATAAGCTTTTGCAAAAAATTTCCAAGCTTGGAGATCAAATTTTCCCAAAAAGAAAAATTTTAATGAAAGAGATTAGCGAGGCTTATCTAAGAGATGTTCAATTATTTGAAAGCCGTAGGTTTAAGGAATCTGTATCTGACGTGGAAAAACAATTTCCACTCTATATCATACGTAGCGAAATCAAATTTCTTCAGGGATTTTCCAAAGCGCTATCGTTAAGTGGAAGCGTATTCCATAAAACACGGGAAATATTAAGTCGCTGTTGGGAAGAGATGCGCGATATGGATAAGAGACAGAAAAAGGAATTTTCTCTTAAAACGGAAGATTTTAAGCAAAACTATGAGCTTATCCGGGAAAAAATTACAGCACTTGAGAAATTGACGGAAAGTGAAAAGGAAATTTCTTACGATTCTATGCAAGATAAAGTAAGTCAAATACTTCAGGAAATGCGAACACTAGAGCTTAGTCGCGATGGAGTGAAGGCGCTAAAGAGC
Source organism: Parachlamydiales bacterium (assembly GCA_030641465.1). Classification (GTDB taxonomy): domain Bacteria; phylum Chlamydiota; class Chlamydiia; order Chlamydiales; family Simkaniaceae; genus DAOWHK01. The sequence goes on from DAOWHK010000188.1 coordinate 2,806, forward strand.
TCAATTCAGAGGATTTTAGACAAAAATTCTGAAAATGTAGATGCAAAGAAGCGTGAAAAACAAAAAGCGACTTTAGAAAAACGGGAAGCAGTAAAGACATCACTTGAAAAAGTCATAAAAACAGAATGCGCTAGTACCTCTGAAAATTTACAAATTGTATTAAATGAGCTGCAACAAGATTATGAAGACCTTAAATTATTTGGTCCTGATGCAATTGTTTATGAACAACTCCTTCAAGATTTGACAGCTCTTGTATTTGATAAACAAGAAGAAGAGGCAATTGACAGCACTAATCTTGACGCTTTAGAAGATGTGTATAAGCATCGAGTGCAACAATGTAACACAATAAAACATCAAGTTGAGGAATGTCGAAGGGAGCTTGGGGGATCTGGTTTTAATTTTGAAAAAGCGATGGTTTATCGTGAATATATTGATACAGGTAAAGAGAGACTTGATTTGGCTCAGGAAAAACTTTTGAAACTTGAAGATAAAATTGCTAATATCCATGGATGATCTTGAGGCGAATGTTGTATTCACATCTTAGTGCATTTGATTTAGACCACACACTTATTCGAGAAAATAGCAGCTTTCAATTTTTTCGTTTTCTTATGAGAGTAGGGTTTT